>NZ_JBHJQI010000109.1:0-29081 GCF_042262805.1 Streptomyces sp. NPDC056361 | reverse complement strand
GAACTCCAGGAGATCCCCCGGCGCGAGCCCGAGCGCGTGCTCGATCTCGCCCGGGGTGAGGCCGCGCAGGCCGTCCGCGAGGGACCGGGTGAGGTCGAACCAGTACCCGCGCAGCGTCGACTCGCTCACGAACAGCTCCCGCGCGACCTGCGCGTAGCTCAGGCCGCGGGCACGGCCGTGCAGGATCTGGCGCTGGCGCTCGCTCAGCACGGTGATGCAGTCGCGCCGCACGAGGACTTCGAGGATGCCGACGACCTGCTGCGGGACGACCGTGCCGCCGGCGGCCACGTCGAGGAAGAGCTCCTCCGCCCGGGCGCGCGGCAGCGCCTTGGAGACGATGCCGCTCGCGCCGGCCGCCACGCAGGCCGCCAGGACGAACCGGCGCTCCTCCTGGCTGTAGACGCAGACGCGGTAGCCGCGCCGGGTCAGCGTGCGGATCGCGGCGACGCCCTGGCGGGCGTCGGGCTGCTGCTCCAGGTTGGCCAGGTGCAGGTCGAGCAGGACGAGGTCCACCGCCGGGCTCCGCCGCACCAGCTCCTCCACCGTCGCGACCGCCGCCACCACGTCGAGTCCGGGCATGAGCGGGCCGATCGACTCGCGGATCAGCGAGGCGTCGTCGACGACCGCCACCGCGGGCCTCGCCGCGGGCCTCACGGCGCGTCCGCGAAGGCGGCCCGTACGGTCGGCCGTCCCGGCCCCGGCGGACCCGCGTCCGGTCCCGGGCGCGACCGCACGGTCACGGTCGTCCCCTCCCCCGCGGCGGACGCGATCGCGACGGCGAGTCCCCGCCGCCGCAGCTCGCCGACGACCACCTCGCGCAGCCCGACCCCGGCCGTCACCGCCGCCGGGTCGAACCCGACACCGTCGTCGTGCACGGTCAGCGTCCAGGCCCCCTCCGGCCCCGGCGCGTCGAGGTGGACGACGACCTCGCACGCGCGCGCGTGCACGCGGACGTTCAGCAGCAGGCTCCCGAGCGCGCGCTCCAGGGCCTCCGCCTGCGCGGCCGGTATCCGCAGTCCGGTGCCGAGATCCAGCGAGGCGACCACGTTCAGGTCGGCGAACCGTTCGCAGACCCGCCTGACCACCGGGACAAGACCGGCCGTGGACCCCTCGCCGTCAGCGGCACACGCCTCCGTGCCGCGCAGATAGGAGCGCATCCGCCGCAGCTCCACCTCGGCCTGGCCGACGAGCCGGGCCCGCGAGACGTCGTCGCCCTGCTCGGTCAGCAGACGCATCACGGCGACGCCGTTGTGCATCATCACCTGCGCCCGCCGCTCCTCCTCGCGCCGCGCCAGTTCGGCGGCACGCGCGCGCGAGGCGTCGGCGTCACGCGCGATGCGGCGGGTGTACCCGAAGAACATGCGGGCGACCAGCGCGTACACGACGTAGGTCAGGACGTTGCCGACGGCGGTCGAGATCATCTCGCTCCCGACGTCGCCGCCGAGGTAGACCACGTACGAGAGGGAGACGGCGAGCAGACCGCCCGCCCAGACGGCGAGGCCGCGCACCCCGCCGGCGGTGATGATGACGGACAGCGCGTACCCCGGCTGGAACGCGGTCCAGGTGCCGAAGCGGTCCCAGGGCGCGAGCACCAGGGGGCCGAGGACGAGCAGGGCGCAGGCCAGCGCGAAGTCGAGCACCGCCACGGTCGTGCCCAGCGGCCGGCGGCGTACCAGCGTCACCACGCTCACCGCGACCGACGCGAGGGCGGCGGCGCCCCAGCACGCGAGGTAGGCGGCGTCGTGCGGCGCGCGCGCCGCCCCGAGCTGCACGGCGGGAACCATCTGCGCGACGGTCCCCAGCCTGACCCCCGCGGTGAAGTACGAGAAGGCCCGCTCGACGCCGGCCTTGGTCGTGGGCAGCTCCGCGACCCGCCACAGCCCGCTCAGACTTCTCATCGTCCCCCTCGGCTCCGGATCAGCCCGCCGACCCGCAACGATGAAGATAGTTGAGCGGCATGCCGATGGGCAGGGCCTCGGAAGAGGCCCTGCCGTTGACGGAGTGCGAAGAGTCGGAGAAGTCCGAAGGGTCGGGGACGTCAGACGAGCTTGGCCAGCGCCGCCCAGGTGAAGTCCCCCGGGAGGCCGTCGACCGGGCCCCCGTAACCGCCGAGCTTGGCCATGCGCTGGAGCCCCATGTTCGTGTTCTTGCCGGCCACTCCGTCGATCGGGCCGGTGTACCCGAAGCCGGTGAACAGCGTCTGCAGGCCCCTCCACGAGTTGACGCCCAGCGCGCCGTCGGCCGGTCCCGTGTAGCCGCCGAGCTTGGCGATCCGCTGCATCGCCGCGTACGTGTTCGTGCCCGGGAGGCCGTCGACCAGACCGCCGTAGCCGAAGCGCTTGCAGACGGTCTGCACGCCCTTCCACGAGTTGGTGCCCATCACGCCGTCGACGATGCCGCCGTAACCGCCCCGCTGGGCCAGGCGCTGGAGCCCCTTGTACGTGTTCGTGCCGGGCACGCCGTCGAGGGGGCCGGTGTAGCCGTAGCCGGTGACCACGTACTGCACGCCGATCCAGGTGTTCGTCCCCGGCACGCCGTCCAGGGGCCCCGCGTAGCCGCCGGCGCCGGCGATCTTCTGGAGCGTCAGCCCCTCGCCCTGGGCGGGGGGCGTACCCCCGCCACCGCCGCCGACGACGGAGAGCGGATTGATCCGGGAGCCGCTGGGGTTGTAGATGTGCCAGTGCAGGTGCGGGCCGGTCGAGTTGCCCGCGCCGGGGGCGCCCACGGCTCCGCCGGAGTACCCGACGACCGTCCCGGCGGCCACGGAGGCGCCGTTGGACAGCCGGAACTGCGACAGGTGCATGTACTGACTGCGGTAGCCCTCGGCGTGGTAGATGGTGACGGTGTGGCCGCCGGTGCCGTTGTCGTAGATGTTCTCGATCGTTCCGGCGCCGCAGGCGGGCAGCGCGGTCCCGACGGCCATGCCGTAGTCGATGCCGTTGTGGTTCGGCGGGTCCCACGGGCCGGTGACGGCATACGCCTGGAAGGGGTTGTAGAGCGCGGGGACGGCGTACGCGCTCGTGGGCAGCACGAGCCCGCCGACGGTCAGCGCGCCGCCTCCCACCACCGCGCCGCGCAGCAGCGTGCGGCGGCTGACGCCCGCCGGGGTCCGGGGGACGTCATGGTCGCCGCCGCAGCGGTGCGGCCGTGCCTCGTTCTCGGTCAACGCTTCTCCCTGAGGTCGTCCGGTCGTCCATCGATGTGCTCGGGAGGAAGATCACGAGCCCGCTCATCCCATCGGGGCGCCCGGGGACCGACAACCCAACGAATCCGCGGAGTCGAGCCCCCGGTTCCGCGCTTTCGTTGGGTTGTCGGCGCGGGACCCGCCGGGTGATCTTGCCCTTCCGATGATCCGGCGGATTCCAGGAGGTCAGGTGCCCGAGTGGGTTGATGGCGAAGGGCGGGGGCCGTCCCGGCGGTCCCTCCTGCGGACGGCCGGCGCGCTGCTGCCGGCACTGGTCCTGGGGGTGGGCGGCGCGGCCGGTACGGGTACGGCGCGTGCGGCCACGGCGGCGGCACCGCAAGGGAGGTTCTCGTCTCCCGCATACGGCTGGACGGCTTCGGAAGCGGGGACGGCCGCGTCCGGAGTGGTGTTCACGCTCACCGGACCGGACGGCAGGCCGCTGCCCGGCCGGCGCGTCCGCTTCTCCCTGAGCGCGTTCCACACGGTCCGCCCGAGCCTCTGGTTCGAGGCGGCCGCGGCACCCAAGGGGGGCAAGTCCCCCGAGCGGTACGGGTACATGGACCTCGACACGGACGCGCGGGGCCGGGTCACCCTCGACTCCCGGCTGCGGCACGGAGCCGTACCGACCGGCGCGGCGGGCCTCGAACTGCGCGCCCAACTGGTGGGCACCGAGACCCTCCTCGCCACCTCCCGCCTGTCCGTTTCCGACCCGAGGAGCACGCGTTGACGAGAACGGTCGCCGGGGCGGAGCAGTGGGCCCGCCAGCACACGACCGACGGCGGTCCCTCCGGCTTCGACAACGGCTACAACTGGGCCGAGATGTGCCAGTCCCTGATGTTCCGGGCCTGCGACCTGAGCGACTCGCGCGGGACGGCGTACGACGCGTGGGTGGCGTCCGGCGAGGGGCACGACGACTGGTCGGCGGCCCCGCGCGGGGCCTTCCACTGGTGGGCGAACCCGGGGCGGCTCAGGCCCGGCCACGTGGCCCTCGACCTCGACGGCGGCGGCACCCGCTGCCTGATGGCGTCGAGCGCCCTGTCGGGCGGTGAGGACTTCGCCCCCGGCGGCTACCGCATCGGCACCCAGTCCATCGCCCGGTACAACTCGCTCACCGGCCTCGACTACCTGGGCTGGACGCTGGACAACGTCGGTGCGCGGATGGCCGACCTCGGCACCCCGGGCCCCGGTGGCGGCAGCGGCTCGTACACCCTGACCACGGCCGACCAGAAGGTCCTGCAGACGCTCGCGCAGCGCGGCGGCTACACGGGCCCGGTCGACGGCGCGATCGGCGTCAACGGCTGGCAGTGCGTCCAGACCGCCGTCCGCGGCTACGGCTACTCGGGCCCGATCGACGGCCTGCCCGGCACGAACACGTACAAGGCCGTGCAGGAACTCGCCAGGGACGGCGGCTATAGCGGGCCGATCGACGGCGTCCTCGGCCCGAACACGATCCTCGGCGTCTCGCGCTGGCTCGCCGCCCACCCGCAGACCACCACCCCGCCGGCGCCGGGTCCCGCGCCCACGCCGTCGCCGACGGACCCGGTGTACGGGATCGACGTCGGCACCAGCCAGGCGAACCTGGACTTCCTGGCCGCGCGCAGCGCCGGATTCCGCTTCTGCGTGGTGAAGTGCGGCGGTTCCAACGACGGCACCCACCAGCCCTACACCGCGCCCCACTACGTCCAGCAGGTCGACGCGGCCCGGGCGGCCGGATTCCTGGTCGGCCACTACTGGATGACGGGCTGGGGAGCGGCGTCCACCGACGCCGAGTACTTCCTCGCCCGGCTGCGGGACTACCGCCCCGGCGAGCCGCTGATGGTCGACGTCGAGGGCGTCGACCAGAGCCCGGTGTGGACGGACGCGCAGACGGCGCAGTTCATCGACATCGTGAAGGCCCGTCTCGGCACGACCCCGTTCCTCTACACGTACTCCTCGCTGCTCCAGTCGAAGTCCTGGCCGCTGACCATCGCGACGGGCGCGAAGCTGTGGATCGCGGACTACGGCGTCGCGGCGGGCAGCCCGCGGATCGGCACGGCGTATCCGAGCTGGGCGATCCACCAGTTCAGTGACGAAGGGTCCGTCAAGGGCGTCGCCGTCGACATGAACCAGGCGAAGCCGGACGCCTTCGGGACGGCGGTCCTGCCGCCCCCGGGCGCGAACCCGGTCCCCGGCGGGACGCCGGCCATCCCGCTCGCCGACGGCGTGACCCTCCAGAAGATCGCGCAGTTCGGCGGGTACACGGGCCCGATCGACGGGGTCCTCGGGCCGAACGGCTGGAAGGGCGTCCAGACCCTCCTCACCCGGCTGGCGCTGTACACCGGTCCGGTCGACGGAGCCCCGGGCACGAACACGTACAAGGGCCTCCAGCAGCTCGCCCAGCGCGGCGGCTACACGGGCCCGGTCGACGGGATCATGGGCCCGAACACGTACGCCGGGCTGCGGAACTACCTCGCGCAGGCGGGCGGGACCGCGAGCGTGACGATCTCGACGGCGGACGCCAAGACGCTCCAGCAGGTGGCGCAGCGCGGCGGCTACACGGGCCCGGTGGACGGCGCCATGGGTGTGAACAACTGGAAGGGCGTCCAGACGGTCCTCGCGCAGGGCTACTACAGCGGCCCGGTCGACGGGGTCCCGGGCCCGGAGACGTACAAGGGCATCCAGCGCCTCGCCGCCGACTACGGCTACACGGGTCCGATCGACGGCGTGCCCGGCACGAACACCTTCGCGGGCCTCCGGACGTACCTGAGCGTGACGGGCAGCGGCCCGGGCCCGATCTCGGTGGCGAACGGAACGATCCTGCAGAAGATCGCCAAGGGCGGCGGCTACGAGGGCCCGATCGACGGCGTCATGGGCGTGAACAGCTGGAAGGGCGTCCAGACGGTCGTCCGGGGCTACGGCTACACCGGCCCGCTCGACGGGGCGCCCGGCACGAACACGTACAAGGGGCTCCAGACCCTGGCGACGGCCGGCGGCTATGCGGGCGTGATCGACGGCGTCATGGGCGTGAACTCGTGGAAGGGCGTCCAGACCGTGATGCGCCGCTTCGGCTACGGGGGTCCGATCGACGGGCTCCCGGCGACGAACACGTACGCGGCGATGCAGCGGATGGCGGCCTTCGGCGGCTACACGGGCCCGGTGGACGGCGTCCTCGGCTCGTACAGCTGGGCCGCCGTCCAGACGTGCCTGCGCGGCTGGAGCTACTCGGGCCTGATCGACGGGATCCCCGGCCAGGGGACGTACGTGGCGGTCCAGCGCCTGGCCCAGACGGGCGGCTACGCGGGCCCGCTGGACGGGGTGCCGAGCACGAACACGTACGCGGCACTGAACACCCTGGTCACCTGAGCCGACTCAGGTGACCAGGTGGGGGGGGATCCTCTTCGCCCATGACCCTCAGGCGTCGAGGACCTGCCCCTCCCTCTTCACGACGGGCGGCTCGACCGACCAGGGGAAGTTGATCCACTCGTCGGTCTTCTTCCACACGTACTCGCACTTCACCAGGGAGTGCGACTTCTCGTAGATGACCGCGGAACGGACCTCGGCGACGTGGTCGACGCAGAAGTCGTGGACCAGCTTGAGCGTCTTGCCGGTGTCGGCGACGTCGTCGGTGATCAGGACCTTCTTGTCGGAGAAGTCGATCGCGTCGGGCACGGGCGCCAGCATGACCGGCATCTCCAGGGTGGTGCCCACGCCGGTGTAGAACTCCACGTTCACGAGGTGGATGTTCTTGCAGTCGAGCGCGTAGGCGAGACCGCCGGCGACGAAGACGCCACCGCGGGCGATGGAGAGGACGATGTCGGGCTCGTAGCCGTCGTCGGCGATGGTCTGCGCCAGCTCGCGGACCGCGGCCCCGAAGCCCTCGTACGTCAGGTTCTCGCGTACCTCACTCATGCCTGCGACCGCCTCACACCTGGGTCCGATGGAAGTTCATGAACGAACGGGAGGCCGTCGGCCCCCGCTGTCCCTGGTACCGCGAGCCGTACCGCTCGCTCCCGTACGGGAACTCGGCGGGCGAGCTCAGCCGGAACATGCACAGCTGCCCGATCTTCATCCCCGGCCAGAGCTTGATCGGCAGGGTGGCGAGGTTCGACAGCTCCAGGGTCACGTGCCCCGAGAAGCCGGGGTCGATGAACCCGGCCGTCGAGTGCGTCACGAGCCCCAGCCGCCCCAGAGAACTCTTCCCCTCCAGGCGCGACGCGATGTCGTCCGGGAGGGTGATGACCTCGTAGGTCGACGCGAGCACGAACTCGCCCGGGTGCAGGATGAACGCCTCGTCGCCCTCCGGCTCGACCTCGCGCGTCAGGTCCAGCTGCTCGACGGCGGGGTCGATGTGCGGGTAGCGGTGGTTCTCGAACACCCGGAAGAAGCGGTCAAGCCTCACGTCGATGCTCGAGGGCTGCACCATGGATTCGTCGTACGGGTCGATGCGCACCCGTCCGGCATCGATCTCGGCCCGGATGTCCTTGTCTGAGAGAAGCACGCCCCCACGATACGCAGGGGGCGCGGACCTGCCCCAATCGGCAGCCGTCCGCGCCCCGGCATCCTCGGCTCAGCGCCGCCCGATCTCCACGGGCACCGCATGCCGCAACCGCGCACACCGCGGACACCGGATCAGCCGCCCGGGCCCGATCCGCGCCGCCCCGAGCTGCTGAAGCGGAAACGACGCGGTACTGAACACGTGCCCCTCGGCACAGCGGACGACAGTGCGCTCCATGGAACCCATCAAGTCCCTTCCCCTACCCATGCGGTGGACGAGACAGCCACATTAGGGGATCAACGGGACACCCTCCACGCGGCACTCCGCACACACCGATGTCCGAGCTTCGCGCTCGGTGACCCATGGGGTAGAGTGTGCAACGATGCGGCCTTGATCAATCAGGCCGCTGCGCGGATGTAGTTTAATGGTAGAACATGAGCTTCCCAAGCTTATAGCGCGGGTTCGATTCCCGTCATCCGCTCTTGAATGAAGCCCCAGGTCAGCGACCTGGGGCTTCGTCGTTGTCTAGACCTGTCTAAGCGTCTTGCACCACCTCTGCACCACCTGCCACTTTTTCCTGCTGCTCACGGGCCTTCTCCCGGGCCGCCTGCACCATCCGGTCAAGCCCCCCGGCCACCTCCTTCTGCCGTTCGTGGTCGGAGTGCTGATAGATCAGGGCCGCCTTCTCGGTCGACTGCCCAGCGCGAACCATCGTGTCCTTGAGCGTCGCCCCCGACCGGGTCGAGAGCGTGTGCCCCGTGTGCCGGAGGTCGTAGAACCGAAAGTCGGTCGGCATGCCCACCGCCAAGCGGGCCCGCTTCCACTTCCGCCCGAAGGTGGAGCGCCGGAACGCAGCCCCCTTCTCCCCTACGAACAGCAGCCCCTCCGGCCCCTTCTCCGCGTACCAATCCATATGGCGCTGGAGGTCCGTCCGCAGGAACTCCGGCAGGACGACCATCCGCTTCCCCGCCTCTGACTTCGTCGGTCCCTCCGCACGACGCCCCGTGGCCAACTCCGGCGCGGCCTTTCGGACGACGATGGTGACGTTGTCGACGTCGACGTCCTTGCGGCGAAGCTCCGCCTGCTCCTCCGGACGCAGGGGCCCGTACGCGCCGAGGTAGACCATCAGGCGCCATCGGATGCCAACCGCTTCGGCGAGGGCGTCGACCTGTTCCACGGTGGCGACCTGCCCGGACTTGGACACCTCCTTACCGGCGCCCCTGATGCGGCAGGGGTTCCGGCGGATGAGTTCGTCGTCCACGGCCGTCTCCAGGATCGCCTTCAGCAGGCGGTACGACTTAGCCACGGTCGTCGCGGCCCCCGTGCTGTCGAGCCGCTCCATCCGCCACTCACGCACCCGGGGCGGGGTGATCTCGTCGAGGTCCCACTCACCCAAGCTGGGCAGGAGGTGCAACCGGAGGAGGCGTACGTACAGCTCCTCCGTCAGCGGCGCGACGCCGCGTTCGGCCACCCACTTGGTGGCGTACTCCTCGAAGTTCACCGCGCCGGCGTCCGGGTCCCGCCAGTCCTTACGCGTGATGTCGGCCTCGATCTGAGACAGCCATACCTCCGCTTCGGTCTTGGTCTCGAACGTGTCGGGGGCGCGACGGCGCTCCCCCGTCGGGTCGATGTAGGACGCGGTCCAACGCCCGGAGCGGTACTGCCTCACCGCTCCGAAGCGGCGCATGGTCATCGCCTTCTTGGATGCCCTCTTGCTCATCATGCAGCCCTCCGCATCCGACGGCGGGGCTGGACGGGCTCGACGGTGTGGGACTCGATGAACAGGGCCACGGCGCTCTCCGGGATGCGCACGTGACGGCCGACCTTCACGAAGCGGATGCGTCGCTCGGAGACGAGACGGCGGGGGAATCGCTCGGTGGTACCGAGCAGTTCGGCCACCTGCGGGACGGACAGGTACCTCTCGTCGAGCGGCGAGGGGACAGACGGGGTGGGCACGGCAGTCAACCGGCGCCCGACGCGAGCAGCGTTGCTCATCAGACGTGTCTCCTTGGCGTGACGCCGGGGGCTCTATGGCCCCCTTCTGGGAAGTCCGCTACATCTGCTACATCCGCTACATCGCAGGTCAGCGGGTGTTTTTGTGTAGCGGATGAGGGTCGATGTAGCGGCTACGCGCCGAACCGGGAGCTGATCGCGTAGCCGCTACATCAGGGGCTTGCCGCTACATCCGCACCCCCTGTGACCTGGGGTGTAGCGGATGTAGCGGATGTAGCGCTTATGCCGGGGCGGGGGAGGGGCAGTAGCGGGCCCAGGCGTCGGCGAGGTCGGAGGCGTAGTAGCCCTTGAGGACTCCGCCGGCGGTGCGGATGTTGCGGGCGATGACGGGGGTGTTGTCCACGGTCATGTACTCGCGGAGCATCTTGGACAGGCCCCGGGAGTCGAGCGGCCGGCCGTTCATGTCGGCCCAGGGGGCGTCGTCGAGGGCGTTGAGCCGGTCGATGATGGCGACGGTGGGCAGGCGGTCGATGCCGATCAGGACGTGGTCGCGCAGGTCGGTGAGCAGGCGGATGCCGATGCTGCCCTTGTCGTCGATCTGGGAGGCGTTGACCAGTTCCACGCACGCGGCGCGGGCGCGCTCGGGCCACTCTCCACCGGCGGCGTCGGCGATGGCGAGGAGCGGCTCCCATACGTCGGCCGGGCGGTCGGTGACCCCGTCGGGCATCTCCGGCCACGCCTCACGGACGCGGTCGCGGACCTGGTCGGCCCAGGTGGCGAGCTTGTCGCGCAGGCCGTGACCCTCCTTCTGGTGGATTCGCTGGCGGTAGGACTCGACCTTCTCGTTGCGGGCGCGGCGGCGCATGCGGACGATGACGGACCGGGTCAGGACGGTGTCGGGCAGGGAGCCGAGTCCGGCCATGGCCACGGCGCAGTAGGAGTCGAAGACCTGCGCGTTCTGGTTCGAGCCGTCTCCGACGCACCGCAGCGCGCCGCCGATCCGGCGGTATCCGGCGTTCAGGAAGCCACGCAGGGACTCATCCGCGTTGGCCTTCGGCCCGAAGATGGTGTCGACCTCGTCGAAGAGGACGGTGGGCAGGCCCTCGGAGGAGCCGACGAGCCGGTACAGGGCGTTCGCGGACGCCGAGACGGTGCTGACGGCCCGGGGCGTGAGCAGCTCGATGATCTCCAGGGCGCGGGACTTGCCGGAGCCGGGCTCGGGGGAGAGGAACGCGATCCGGGGCGTGGTCTCGAAGCACTCGATCAGGTGGGCGTGGGCGTCCCACAGGACCACGGCGACGTAGGCGGCCTCCCGGGGGAAGACGTTGAACCGGCGGTGGAACGCCTCCACCTGGTTGAGCAGGGCGGCGCCGTCGATCGGCTGCTTGGTCATGCGGCTTCCCCTTGGGTCAAGAGCGGGCGGAGACGGTCGGCGGAGTGCGGGTCAGAGCCAGAGGGGACGCCGTTGGCGACGACCATTCGGGCGCCCAACGCCTGCCATGGCCAGGGCTGTTCGGCGGCCTCAGGCACGCGCAGGATCAGTCGGCTCTTAGAAGGAGCGGGGTGGGGGCGCCTCATGCCGCACTCCGGGTGCCGGCGGGATTGTGGGCGATGGACCAGTCGAGGCCACGGGTGATGACGTCGTCGTAGTAGCGCTGGGACTGGGTCGCGTTGCCCGCCGCCGCCCTACTAAGAGCCTCCTGGACGTCCTGACGGGCAAGGTCGCCGGACGCGACCAGCCGCCCCAGAGCGCGTGCGGCGGCCAGCAGGGTGGCGTTGCGGGTGCCGTCGGCAGCGCGGGCGACGTTGTCGACCTCGCCCCGCAGCGCGGCTGCGGCGTAGCGGGACGCCCGGACGCTCAGGGTCGCCGGGGGTGCCGTAGTGGCCCGGACGGGCTTGGGGCGGACCGTGAGCGCGTCCAGGACCCACACCGGCAGCGGCGCCGGAGGGCGGTCGTCCAGGACCTCGTAGGTGCCGTCCGCCGTGGTGCTGCCGGGGGCGACGACGTAGCCACCCCACCCCCGGGTGTCGATGTGCCTGCCGAGCCGCCCAGCGGTGTTGCCGAGCCGCTGCCCGGCGGGCTGGGTGAAGTAGAGGTGCATCCCGCCGCGCGCGGTCCGCACTCGGTGGGTGAGGGGGACGGCCTGCCCGGCGCGCTCGCAGAGCGCTTCGAAAAGAGCGACGCCGTCAGGCGTTCCCTTCTCGTCGGTTGCCTTGAGGGTGTCCAGGTCGACCACGAGCAGTCCGCTCGGGCCGGTGGCGATGCCGATGTTGTACGGGGCGTGCGTCCACGCGGCGGCGAGCAGGTCGACGTCCGTGGTCGCGCGCTGTTCGGGGGTCTTGTGCCCGTCCTCGCACCGGCCAGTTCGGGGGCAGCGGGAGGACGCGTGCCCGGCCGGCCGCTTGTCGCGGGGGCGGAGGGGGAAGACATGCCAGCCGCGTTCGGCGGCCGCGACCGCATGGGCGAGCAGACCCAGGCCCGACAGGTCGATCATGGGCAGGGAGGTCACACCGCCACCTCCGCCCGAATCTGCGCGAGGTACGTGGCGCCGATCCAGTGGGTGTAGGCGGGCGGGATGGCCTCGGTGAGTTCCTCGCGGACATCGGTCCACGTGATGCCCATCGCGGCCTGCAACTCGGGGACGGACGGCTTACCGCCGCCGTTGCCGTACGCGGCGACGTACGGCCCGTCGAAGAACTCCCCGTGCCGCCAACCCCGTACCCGGCCCCGGTGGGGCACGTGCGCGGGCTGGACGACGCTCCAGTGGCCCAGTTCGAAGTTCCGGTGCCGCAGCACGCCCAGCTCGAACTGTTCGCCGCACAAGGTGAGGTCCTTGCGGATGTCCGCCTTGCCGTTGGGCTGCTCGATCACGTACGGCAGCCCGGACACCTCCAACAGCTCCCGGGTCGGCGGGACCAGGTCGACATGGGTGCCGCCCCAACCCTTCGACTGGTTGGTGCCGACGGTCAGCGCACACCCGGCCTGGCAGGGCGGGGAGGAGTGGACGAATGAGAACCGCTCGATCTCCCCCGATGCGATCAGTGCGGAGAGGTAGTCCAGGGCGTCCGCCTGGACGAAGGTGAAGGGGTAGTTGGGGCGGGGGCGGATGTCGATGCCGACGACGTCGAATCCGGCGCGGTGGTAGCCCGTCCCGGCGCCGCCGGCGCAGCAGAACAGGTCCAGCAATAACGGCCGGGCGGCGCGCTCTCGCCGGATGAGGGTGGGTTGGGTCATGCTGGATGTCTCCAGTTCGTTGTTGGCGTGCTGGGTGAGGGCGGCCCCGGACTTTTGCCGAGACGGGGGCCGCCCTTCGTGCTGTCATGCGGCGAACAGGCCGCGCTGCTCCTGCTCGGGGCCCGGGATTTCTCAGGGTCCGTGGTGCAGGGAGATGGTGATGACCTGAGAGAGCACAGGACTTTGAGTGCTTCTTACTCACCTTGGATACGGGAGGGGCAGGTCATCCTGGGTACTCCGGTTCGCGAGTGGACTGGGTGCGAGGGGCGGCCCCATCCGTGTCGGGTGTGGGGCCGCCCTTTTTTGGTGTCACGCGGCGAACAGGCCGCCCTGCCGCTGCTCTGAGGCCGTGAGGTGGCCGGGCAGGGTGTTGGTGGTGATGACCTGGCCGAGGATCGGGACGCGCTGGTCGGTGACGGGTCCGTCGTTGTGGAACCGCCAGGTGCCGACGTCGTGCTGCTGCGGTTTGAGCTTCGTCGGGACGGTGTAGCGGCGGGGCTCGCCGGGGCAGGCGGCGTTCCAGGCTTCCGCGCACACCTTGTGGACGGGCTCTCCGGCGTGGGACCGCAGCGGGGTCGGCCGGCCGCACAGGGAGCAGGGCCGGTCCTGGGTGTGGTCGAAGTGGCGGCTGTCGCCCCAGTCGAGATACGGGACCTGTTCCACGGCCCCGACCCCTACCGGCCGTCGGGCGGGGCGAGGAGGCCGAGCGCGGCGGCGATGCTGCGGCCGGCCGTCTCGGTGAGGTGGGCGGCGGCCTGGTCGAGGGCGGCGCGCACGGCGTCGTGGCTCGGGGTCTGCTCGTCCAGGGCGCGGCCGATCTCGCCGATGATCCGGGCGAGGAGCGCGAGCACCCCGGCGCCGGGGTTCGCGGGGTCGTGGAAGAGGGCGAGGGCCGGACGGACGTCGGCCGGGGCCAGCCCCGGGCCAATCTCCCGGAGCATGTCGTTCAGGTCCTCGCGGAGCATGTGGTCGAGGTAGGGCCAGGCGACGTTGATGAGGGGCTGGCTCTCGTCCTGCTCGGTGTGCGGCATGGCTACTCCTCAGAGGTTGGAGGCGGCCTGGATGAGCGATTCGGTGAGCTGGTTGATCGGCTTGGCGGCGCCGGTGGAGGCGAGGAAGAACCCGAACCCGGCGGCGATGAACGCGGCGCCGGGGCCGAGCGTGCGGGAGCGCAGGAGGAAGAACAGGACGAGTCCGAAGAGGGCGACGAGCGAGAGGCTGACGGCCACGGGGGTGTTCTCCGTTCGGCTGGCGTGACGAGGCAGGGAGGGAGGCAAGCGACGGCCCGCAGGGGCTCCCAGAGGCTGTTTCAGGGCCCTGAGCTGGGGTGCCTCCCTGCCTCCCTGGAGGGGAGTTTGCGCTGATCAGGGCCAGGGAGGCGGTCAGGGAGGCGGTCAGGGAGTTCTCCCTGCCTCCCTGCCGCCTCCCTGTCACTTGGCGGCGGAATCCGCGCTCTCGGCGGCCCGCTGGGCGAGGGCGTCGGCGACCCGCAGGGCGTCGACGACCATGCGGCCGTCGGACTTGCGGGGCGGGGCGCCGGCCGCCTCCAGGACCTGCCGGAGGTCGGAGAACGTCCACTCCCGGTACTCGCCCGGGTTCGCTGCGGCGAGACGGCGCAGGACTTCCTGGGTGAGCATCTTCGACTCCGCGCCGAGTGCGGCGGCGATGTCGGCGAGCGCATCGGCGGCGGTCTCGGACGGCTCGACGGCGGCCAGTGTGGCGACCCCGTCGCGCAAGTCCCTGGCGCGCTGCGCGATGACGGCGGCGGCGTCGGTGTCGATGAAGTGGGTGCGGACGGTGATGGACGCCTGCCCCGCCGGGATCTTGATCCCGTCGGAGGCGATGACCACCGTGCCCTTGTCGAGTCCCTGGCGGAGCAGGTGTGGGGCGGCGCCGCCGTCGACGGCCTTGTCGCCCAGTGCCATGCGGGACTGCGACTCGGTGCCCAGGGCGAGGGAGACGCGGGTGTGGGCGCCCTCGCGGACCAGCTTGGGGAGGTTCTGGTCGGTCGGGTCCTGCGTGCCCTCGTAGAGCAGCACGTTCACCGCCCGCCCCTGGTTGTGAATCTTGCGGGCGGCCATGAAGTACCGGGAGGTGGCCTTCGACCCGCCATAGGGCCGCTTGTCCTTGCCGACGGCGGGGCACATGAACGCGACCTGCGCCTCGTCCACGATGCCGATCAGCGGGTCGAACTGCGTGCCGGGCGGGGCTTGGAGACGGTGCTCCATCTCCGTGACCAGGCCCTCGACCATCTTGGTGGCGTCGATGACGTGTTCGTCGGTCGGGCCCTGGATCAGGACGGTGGCGATGCCGTCGAACATGGCCCAGTCGCCGGCGCCCTTGAGGTCGGCGATCCGGAACTCCACCCGCCGGTCCAGCGCGAGCCACAGGGCGAGCGAGCGCAGGGCGGCGGTCTTGCCCTGGTTCGAGAGGCCCGTGATCAGCAGGTGGCGCTGGTACAGGCTGATGGTGGCCGCGTCGCCGCGCAGGTCCAGTCCCCACGGGGCCCGGCCCTTGGCGTAGTCGGCAGTCATGGACGGGTCGGTGATCAGCGGGGAGGGGCCGATCGGCTCATCGAGCGCGCCGGAGTCCGCGATCCACAGCCGGACCGTGCGGGCGGCCTCGGGGATCGTGATGAAGACTTCGTGCTCGTGGCGGGCCAGGTTCTCCGCGAGCTTCTTGCGCCGATTCTGCACCTCGGCGGTGGTGACACCCGACGGGAGGGTGACGTCGACCTCGACGCCGCATCCGGCGATCCGGATCGGGCCGAGCATCGCCGCACCCGCATCGCCCATCTCCTTGATCGCGTTCCTGAGTGGGGCGATGCCCAGGTCGCGCAGGGCGGTGACCACGATGGACGGGGTGATCGGCGCCCCGGCGTCGTCGGACCGCTTGCCCTCAGGAAGGGCCCACTGCGGGGCGGTGGCGCGCTGCCTGCCCACGGCCCAGAGTCCGGCGAGGGCGAGCCAGGGCCCGATCGCGACGAGCGGTCCCCACAGGAGCTGGACGAGGACGACGAGCAGCCGGATCAGTTCGATCAGCGCCATCAGTGGGGTGAAGACGTCGGACGGGTCTTTGGTGGCGATGGCGAGGGCGATGCCGATGGCGATCAGGCCGCCTATGCCGCCGGCCGTGCCGATCGCGGCGCTCTTGGCGACGTGTTGCGGGGCCATGAGTAGGTCCATGCGTCGCTTGTGCCGCTCGACGCGGAAGCGGTGCAGCCGCTCCTCCCACTCGCCGGCCGCCTCGTAGTTCCCCGCGGCTTCCGCCGCCCGCAGCAACCGCTCGTAGCGGGCACCGGTGCGGCCGTCCCACGCCCGACGCGTCACAACGCGGGTGCCGCCCAGGACGTAGGCGCCGTGCCGGACGGTGAGGCGGGCGGCCTGGCGGGTCCTCTCGTGCTTGACCGCGCCGGTCACGGCGCGGGAGGTGCGGACGAACACCCGTAACGGACGCGGCTTGGGGGCGGGGTCGGGCACCACCGCGAGCGGCACGGCCGGGGTGGTGGGCTCTTGGTTGGTCGGTTCCTTGAACAGGGGGACCACGTTGTCGGTCATGCTGGTCTTCTCCTGCTGCTCGAAAGAGGTGCGGGATGGGCCCGGGGCGGTCGGGATGCTTGGCGGCTGTCGGCCGCCCCGGGGCAGAGCTACGTGCGTTTCGGCGTGAGCTTCACGGGTCCGCAGGGCCGGTAGCCGGCGGCCTGCACCGACTCGATGACGCCCTGGCGGGCGGCGGCCTCACTGTGGGAGTGGACCAGGCTGCTGTGCTTGCCCAGGCGGCCCTTGCTGTCGGTCGCATAGACGGTGAACTTCCAGGTCGACAGCTGCGTGCTCACTTCTCGGCCCTCTTGCGGGCGCCGTCGATGATGCGGTCGATCTTGGCCTCCAGGTCGCCCTGGTAGACGTTCTCGCCGGCGATGCCCCGCTTGAGCATGCGGGCGACGTTCCAGCCGACCCGGGCGTACTCCCCGGCGGTGAGGCGGGGGTTGTCCGGGTCGAACTCGGTGTTCTTCTTGCTGGCCACGACACGATCCCTTCCGGGGCCGGGGCTGTCCCGACTCCCCACCCGCCCCCGGCCAGGGAGGCTCGGGGGCGGGCAGGCAGGCGTCAGACCCGAGCCATCAGCGGCCAGACGTGACCTTGCGCAGCTCGTGGGTGTGGCACAGGACCGGGGCGATCAGCCAGCTGATCCGGTCCACGCTCCACCGGCCCTGGGTGAGCGCGCCCGGCGGGGCCTGGTCGAGGATCCTGCCGGTGCGGCCCGCTGCCCTGGGGTCGTCCTCGCACGCGACGATCAGCACCTTGTCTCCGGCGTTGAACACGTCACTTCCCCTTCCGGCGGGTGCGGGCCAGGGTCTTCGCGGCGGCCTTGCCGTCCGGGCCGCCGACCGACTTCACGACGCTCACGACGCCCCAGCACATGACGGCGGCCAGGAACGCGAGCAGGGCCAGGTTCGCGGCGATGGCGGTCAGCGCGCCGACGAGCAGGGGCCCGAAGTAGACCCCGGCGGCGACCGTGCCGGCGCCGATGCCGGAGCCGAGCGCGATCCGCTGGACCGTGCGGTCCGGCGGGGCCTGGTGGATGTGCTGGTGGACCACCTGCGGGCCGCTGAACGTGCCCTGCGGGGCGGGGAGGTGGTCGGCGTAGGTGTAGGTGCCGTCCGGGAGCTGCACGACCCGGACCGGCTCGGGAAGGTGGTTCACCGGTGCTCCTCGGTCAGTGAGGCGTCGGGGATGGTGACGATGTGGGTGATGTGGTCGGTGTCCCGCTGGATGCACGGGAGCCGGGTGTAGAAGACGTGGATGCGCTGGCCGTCGCGGTCGGTCGTCTGATGCACCTGCGCGATCTCGGCGTTCGGCTGGTCCGACTCCACGACCCACAGGGCCAGAGAGGCGGGCACCGCCATGTGGTGGGAGTGGACCGTGGCGCTGCCCGTCGGGCGGACCAGGATCTGAATGGTGGCGTCGAACATGAGCGGCCTCCTCAGGCGGCGGACGTGTCGGGGTAGGCGCAAGGGGTGCACATGCCGAGCGAGGGCGGGATCCGGTACCCGGCGTCCCGCCCGCACTCCGGGCAGACCCGCCGGGCCGCGTTCGCCTTGGCCAGGGCCGCCCACCGCGCGGGGGTCATCGGTCGTACCGGCCGGGCCAGGTCGACGCGGTACAGGAAGGCGACGAGCGGGTCACGCCGGCGGCGGGGGCGTTCGAGCTGGGCCACGACCGGCTGACCGGCCAGCCGCAGCCCGAGTGCGCGGAGCTGCCGGAACGTGGCCAGGCCCTCCGGGGCCAGGCGCCAGCGGTAGACGGGGAGCGCGCTCACGCCGCCTCACCGCGCTCGCCCTTGAGGGTGTCGCGCAGCCACCGGCCCTTCTCCGGCGACGTCCGCAGCGCTTTGCGGATGCCATCGGCGGTCAACTGATCGACCGCCCACGACTCCGTCAACTGGCGTGCCTCGGAGAGAAGTTCATCCTTGGTGCGACGGGGTTGGGTCGATCGGGCGACATGCGGGACGCGTCCGGTGGCCCGGCGGCGGGGCGACTGGTCGGCGGCGACCGACCGGACCACGGCCCGACCGGTCGACTCCCCCACGGCGGTCTCGGAGACAGGTGGGGTGGGCTCTTCCTGCCCGATCGGGTCGGTGTCGATCCGCGCGGGTTCGAGGGCCGGTACGGGCAGGTCAGAGGTAGACCGTTCCGTGATGGTCTGTTCCGATTCCTCCTGCTTTACGGGGTGGATCGGTCGGGTGGATCGGTCTACCTCCAGCTCCACCACCGTCCCGACCGGTTCGTCGACCGATCCGGGAGTCAGGGTGGGGGCGGCCGGGATGCCGAACATGTCGGCGAGGGCCGCGTCGGCTCCGGTGGTGACCCGCCGGCGCTGGACGTCGAGCAGTCGATCGCCCAGGGCGATGTCTCCGGCGCCGACTTTCCGGGCGAGCTTCCACGACGTCAGTTCCGACTTCTTCCGGACCTTTTCGTCGGGGTGGTTGGCGGCGCGGGCCCGGTGATAGGCGAGGGCCTGGACGATTGCGGCGGCGTGCGCTTCGGCCTCGGCGTCGCGGCCGTCGCGGTAGACGACGATCCGGCGGGCGAGGAACGCGGCGCCCTCGGCGGAGGCCGTCATGCCCATGGGGGTCAGGGCGTAGATGACCATCTCGCCGGGGGTGGTGGCGGCGGTGGCGGACATGGCCGCAGCGGCGGCGGGAAGAGCCCACAGCCCCGCCCGGATCACGCGGGGCGAGGACTGCCCCAGCATCGTCAGGCCGAGCAGCACGATCGCCAGGACGCCGGTCGCCCCCTCGCCGGCCGCGACCGCACCCACCGCCGTTCCCGACCCGAACGCGGTGCTGATGTTGGTGAAGGTGCCGTACCCGCCGGCGACCCCGGTGCCGATCATCGGCAGGAACGCCGCCCCCAGGACGACCTTCTGCGCGGTACCCAGGGGCTTCACCGCCCCAGTCATGCCGCGCCGCCCGAGTGCGCCAGGCTCGCGCGGTTGGTCAGATCGCGGCGCTCCACCAGGACCCGGTTGCGGGCCCGGCGGATGCGCCGCTCGTCCAGCATCGTGGCCGGACGGTCGAGGGTCATGATCTCCGCGTCGAGCAGGTCGACCTCCGCCAGGATCAGCGGCATCTCCCACTCGATCGCGTCCAGCTCCGCGTCCGACGGCTCACCGTCGAACGGGTTGGCCGTAACAACGGCCTGAAGTGCAGCGATGGACTTCATTGGGTGTGTTCCTCTCGGACAGGAACGGCCCGAACCGACCCCCCGGAGTTGCACCTCCGGGGGGTCTCGCCGTTAGAACCAGGGAATCTCCTCCGGTTCCCCTCGACCCCGCCCGTACGGCACCCCGCGAAGAGGTCCGGACGGGCAGAGGAGGCAACCGGCCGCAGCAGGACTGCGGGGTTGGGTTCGCGCTCTATAGCCCCGGTGGGGCCCGCGATCTTTGCCCTTGTCTCACCGCACGTGACGAGTCCCTCAGCCGACCGAAGGGCCGACCAGGGAGGAAGGTGCGTGCTGCTCTCGTGCGGCAGGGCCTACGGCTTGTCGTAGGTGCCTGGATGTCTTTTCTCTGTCCACTGTTCAGTTCTCAAGCCGCAGTCGCTTCCTTCGAGCCGACCCGTCTACACGGAGCTCTCCGGGCGCCGGGCGACTCCAAGAGCCGCCCCCATCAGCGGGAATACCGCCACAAGAGGGCACACTTAATGGTGTTGCACCTCTTGCTCAACTTGTTGGTACAAGCTGATGCAGTGATGTTGCACCCACGAACAGTGAGTCGTCAAGCGATCGGGGCCCACATGTACCAACAAGTTGAGCGAGTGCGTCATGATGGACGCATGAACAAGCAGCCGAAGTACCGGCAGGTCGCGGACGCTCTTCGTCGCGACATCGACAACGACGTCTACAAGCCGGGCTCTCGCCTGCCCTCCGAGAGCGAGCTGTGTACGCGCTTCGACGCGTCAAGGAACACCGTGCGATCGGGCCTTGCCCTGCTGGTCAGCGAGGGTCTGATCTCGTCGAGCCAGGGGCTTGGCTACGAGGTCAAGAAGCACGAAGTGTTTGAGCTCAATGCCTCCCGCTTCGAGAACCTGACCTTCCCGCAGAACGGTGACGCCTACAGCACCGACGTCACCAACGCTGGCCGCCACCCCAGCCAGACGTTCCGCGTCGAGGTGACGCCGGCGACCGAGTACGTGGCGGAACGACTCAAGGTGGAACGCGAGTCGACCGCTGTTCTCCGGTTCTGCCATCGGTTCGTGGATGACGTGCCGTGGTCGACCCAGGCCACCTACTACCCCGACTGGCTCGCGAAGGAGGCGCCCCGCCTGGCTGAGCCGGGGGACATCGCTGAAGGGACCACCCGATACCTGGCCGGTATCGGGATCGAACAGATCGGCTACTTCGACGAGATCGCAGCCCGGATGCCCACTCCGGACGAGGCGCGGCTGCTCGACATCGGCGCCGGCGTCCCGGTGCTGCTCTGGACCCGTACCGGCTACTCGTCGGACAAGGTCATCCGGTGCACCATCACGACCTTCCGGGGAGACCTGAATCGCATGAACTACGAGATCGGCACTCTGACCGCGCGGCAGGAGGATGAACCGCAGTGATCATTGAACGAGCTACCGCAGACGATCTCGACGTTCTGCTCGCCTTCCGGCAGGAAGCCGCGTCGTGGCTCACCGATCTCGGCACTGATCAGTGGCAGCGCCCCTACCCCGCAGACAAACTCCTGGGCACGATCGAGTCCGGCGTCGTGTTCATGGTCCGCGACGGTGCCATGACGGCCGCGACGATTACCCTGACCCCGGAAGCGGAAGAGGGGCTCTGGACGGATGGCGAACTCCGGGAGCCGTCCCGGTTCGTGAACAAGCTGACCGTGGCGCGCACTCACGCTGGGCAGGATCTCGGCGGTCGACTGCTCGATTGGGCGAGTGGCCAGGCGTTTCATTCCGGCGCCGTGTGGCTCCGCCTCGATGCGTGGACGACGAACAAGCCCCTCCAGGACTACTACCTGCGGCACGGCTTTGAGCATGTCCGTACGGTCACGGAGGGCGGGGCGGTGAACGGCGGCCCCCGCGTGTCCGGATGGCTTGGGCAGCGCCCGACGGCACCCTCTGGCGATCACGGCTTCACAGATCTAGCCCAGTCATCGACCGCACCACCTGCGCACCACCTCCGCACCACCTAGGGCGGGCAACTGCGGTCAATCACGGTTACTTCGAGGGGGCCCGGATGCTCCGCGAAGCGGAATCCGCCCTGATCACAGGGGCGGTCACGGGCTCCGGGGCAAGATTCCCAAGCTTATAGCGCGGGTTCGATTCCCGTCATCCGCTCTTTCACGAAGCCCCAGGTCAGCGACCTGGGGCTTCGTCGTTGTCCTGACCGGCTCTACCGGACGCGAACGCCGGACCTCCATAATGTGGCCCTGGTTTCCGGGTGGGGGAGGCTTGGGTGTCGTCGGAGCGTAGTGCCGCACGAGTCCCGGACGCGTTACGTGCCGCAGCGCGGGAGCACGGACTGGGGGCCCGCAAGGGGCTGGTGCAGAACGAGCCGAAGCGCTTCCCGTGGGCTGGCGTGCTGCCCGTGGGCGCGCTCGGCGTGTTCCTGGGGTGGCTGGCCCTGTCGTACGCGATCGAGGACCAGCGGGAGCAGGGCGCCTGGTACTACTCGCTTCCGCTGCTCGTTCTCGCGGCGATCCCGCTGGGGTTCGTCGGGTACTTCCTCTTCGCCTGGCTGCTCCGCCCCCGACCGCCCCAGGTCTGGGTGGGCTGGTACGAGCACGGCGCCCTCTGGCACATCGACCGCGGGGAGACGCAGGCGTACACCTGGGACGAGATCGCCGCTGTCACCCGGCAGGACATCAAAGTGACCAACGGGGTCACCAGCGCCACCACGCACCGGCTGACCATCACGTCCGAGCAAGGCGCCGCGATCGTGGTGGGGGACGAGTTCAGCGGGATGGTCCCGTTCGCCGAGGGCCTCGGCGACGCGTTCAGCCGCGCACGGGTGCCGCGGGACGCCGCCCGGCTGGAAGCCGGTGAACGCATCGACTTCGGCGTGGTCGACATCGACATCTCCGGCATCGGGCAGGGCAGCCGCCGCATCGGCTGGCGGGAGGTGGAACGGGTCGATGTGAAGCAGGGCCGCGTAGAGATCCGCCGTCACGGCGACCGCAAGCCGTGGATGACGCTTGCGGCTCCCGGCTTCCCCAACCTGCCCGTCTTCCTGACCCTCGCCGACGCGCTGCGGCGGCAGCACGAGTCCTGAGGGGCTTTCGACACCCCGCATCGGGGCCCTTGCACCCTTCGGGCCTTCGAGCGCACGGCTCATTAAGGGACCTCACGGTGCGTCAGGCACAAACAGTCCGACCGACTCGACACGAGAGCGATTCACCGGCGGACGCCCACGGACGCCAGCCACCCGCTTCATCTCAGCCGACTCCCCACAAACGTCAGACACCCACAGTGATCACATCATCGTGACCCTGGCCAAGCCCGAACTCGACACGATCAAGCACACGCTGACCTCGACCGACGCGCAGCCCGCCCCGGGTAGCGGGGTGCTGGTCACCGTCACCGGCAGCCTCGCCGTGGACAACGCCTTCGACAAGCCCCTGCCGTTCGCCGAGACGTTCGGCCTCCAGCCGATCCCCGGACAGTCCGGCGGCTTCTTCGTCCACAACCAGATCTTCCGCCTGATCTTCTCCTGAACCACCCCCGGTCCGGGCGCACGCCGACAGCGGACGCCCGGACCCGCACGCATCCGGGCGCTGGCGAGCATGGCCCGGAACCAGACGTCCTCGTCGATGACATGGCGGTCCCGCCGCTCCCGGGCGTCCCGCTCACACCGCTTCGTCATTTCCTGGACGTTCAGGCCCGGAGGAAGGAGGAGAGGCCGTCGAGGAGCCTGTCCACGTCGCCGGCGGTGTTGTACGGCGCCAGGCCCACGCGCAGGGCCGGGTCCTCCAGCTTCAGGGCGGCGAAGGGTTCGTAGGCGTAGAACGACCCCGCGGGGGCCAGGACGCCGCGGGTGGCCAGATGCGCCTGGGCCTCGCGGGCGTCACGGCCGGGCAGCGTCATCAAGAGGGTCGGGGTGCGGTCGGCCGCCTTCGAGTGCACGGTGACGGCGTCGCCCAGGGCGCGCAGCCCCTCCTCCACCCGCGTGCGCAGCGCCTGCTCTTGCTCGTGCAGGGAGCCCAGCGAATGTGCGAGGCGCTCCCTGCGCACGGCCCCCGTGCCGGGGTCGATCGTGGCGAGGAAGTCCACGGCGGCGGTGGCGCCGGCCAGGATCTCGTAGGGCAGCGTGCCGAACTCGAAGCGCTCCGGCACGGTGTCGGGGGACGGCAGGAGCTTGTCCGGCCGGAGGGTTTCGAGGAGTTCGGGCGCTCCCGCGAGCACGCCGCAGTGCGGTCCGAGGAACTTGTACGGCGAGCAGACGAACAGGTCCGCGCCCATCGCGGGCACGTCCACCAAGTGGTGGGCGGTGTAGTGCACCCCGTCCACGTACACCAGGGCGCCGACCTCGTGCGCCCGGTCGGCGATCCGGCGTACGGGCGGCTTGGTGCCCAGCACGTTCGAGGCCGCCGTGAGCGCGACCAGCCGGGTCCGGGGTGACAGCGCCCGCTCGAACGAATCGAGGTCCAGCTCCGTCGTCCCGGCGTCGATCTCGATCCAGCGGACCGTCACTCCGGCGCGCTCGGCCGCCTGGACCCAGGGACGGACGTTGCAGTCGTGGTCCAGGCGGCTGAGGACGATCTCGTCGCCCGCCTTCCAGCCCTTGGCCAGGTGACGGGAGAAGTCGTACGTGAGCTGGGTGGCGCTGCGCCCGTGGACGATGCCGCCGGCGGGCACGTTGAGCAGGTCGGCGTAGGCGGCGCGGAACTCCGCGACGGCGCGCTCGGCGTTCAGCTCGGACGGGCTGACAACACCCCGATTGGAGAGGGGGCCGGTCAGCGTCGCGGTGATGGCGTCGGCGACGGGGCGGGGGGTCTGGGTCCCGCCCGGGCCGTCGAAGAAGGCGAGGCCGTGGTCGAGGGAGGGGAAATGGGCCCGCAGGGCGGTCAGGTCGATGGCCATCGTCTCGGCTTTCTGGTGGCGGGGCACGCGTGGACGGTCGGCGCCGTGCAGCCGGAGCATGTCCTCGGGGCGGGATACCTAGACTCTGGCATCGGCCGGAGAGACACGTAAAGCGATGGATTGAGAAGAGAGAGTTCACGATCCATGAATGCGCAGCCCGACCTGAAGCTCCTGTCCACGTTCATGGCCGTGGTGAACCGAGGTTCCATGGCCGAGGCCGCCGCGGCCCTCGGCTACGTACCGTCCGCGGTGTCCCAGCACATCGCCGCGCTGGAGCGCGACATGGGCATCGAGCTGATCGTCCGCCGCCCCGGCAGCCGGCTCATCCTGACCGCGGCCGGCCGCGCACTCACGCAGGCGGCCGGGACGCTCTTCGACGCGACCGCCCGGTTCCAGGACGCCGCCGACGGCATCTCGAACCGTGACATCGCGGACGTGCGCGTCGGGGCCTACCCCAGCGCGATGAGCCACCTGCTCCCCGGGATCCTGTCCGCTCTGAGGTCCCGTGGCCTCGGCCCCCGCATCCGCCTCGTCATCGTGGAGACGCACGAAGGGCTGCCCAGGGTGAGATCGGGAGACCTGGACCTGCTCATCGCCTACCGGTACCTGCCCGAGGACCCGCCGATCGCCTCGGGCGAGTGGGCCGTCACCTCCCTGGGGCACGAGCCGCTGGTCCTCGTCTCGGGTACGCGGCCGGGCCGTCGGCCGTTGGAACTGGCGGAATGCCTTGAGACGGAGTGGACCTCGGGCCACGCCCACAGCCCTGATCGGCGGCTGCTGCACCGCTGGGCGGCGGACCTCGGGATCTTTCCCGACGTGACGCTGGAGACCGAGGACCTGCACAGCATGCTGGCCATGATCAGAGCGGGTCTGGCGGTGGGGCTGATCCCGGCCTCGCTCATCAGCGAGGAGAGCGACCGGTCCGGCGTCGAACCGGTCGTCCTTCCACCCGGGGCCGCACCGCTCCACCGCGAGGTCCTGGCCGTGAGCAGACCCGGCGCCCACCTCCCGGTCATCGGGGAGTTGGTCGCGCTGCTGTCCGAGGCCCTGACGGGCGTCCGGTCGTCGCACCGGCGAGGAACCCGGAGCGGGCACGCCCCCGACGGCCGCACGCAACCGCCGGCCGGGCGGGCTCCACGGAGGGAGTGGGCCGATGACACCGCCGAGAGACTCCAGGAAGCGGAAGGCTCGCCCGATGGCTGATCACCGCGGGCAGCGAACAAGGCAGAAGAACGCCTCGTCTCCGAGGAAGCTGGTCGTGCCCCAGCCATGCCCTTAAGAGCGGTGAACAGCGGTCGCCACGGGTATCGCCGAGCCCACGAGAAGCGCCGATCCAGGGTACGTTTTCGCAGGTCAGGTACCGGATGGCCGAGATGGGCGCCGGTGGTTCCCAAGCTTATGGCGCGAGTTCGATTCCCGTCATCCGCTCTTGAACGAAGCCCCAGGTCGGCGACCTGGGGCTTCGTCGTTGCCCAGGCCCGTGGCTCAGGCCGACAGCGCGTCCAGAGCGGCGAGGTCCTCCGGGTCGAGGAGCAGGTCGGCTGCCGCGATGTTCTCCTCCACGTGGGCGACCGAGGAGGTGCCGGGGATCGGGAGGACCACCGGTGACCTGGCCATCGTCCAGGCGAGTTTGACCTGCGCCGTGGTCACTCCGTGCCGGGCGGCGATCCGGGCGAGCGGCTCGGACGGTTCGGGGCGACCCAGGGTTTCCGGGGAGAAGAAGGGGACGAAGGCGATGCCTTGCCCAGTGCAGGCGTCGAGGACGTCCGGGTTCTGGCGGTGGAGGAGGCCGTACATGTTCTGCACGGCCGCCACGGGGGCGATCCGCTGCGCTCTGGCGAGTTGGCCGGTGGTGGTGTTGCTGAGGCCGAGGTGCCTGATCAGGCCTTCCTCTCGCAGGGCTGCGAGCGCGCCGAACCGTTCGGCCACGGTGTCGTCGTCGTCCTCGTGGAGGCGCAGGTAGACGAGGTCGAGGCGATCCCGGCCGAGTTCCCGCAGCGTGCGCTGGACGCCCGCGACGAGTTCCCGAGGGCCGGCCGGGGCTCCCCAGCTGCCGTCGGGGTGCCGGACCGGGCCGACCTTGGCCGCCAGGACCAAATCCTCCGAGTAGGGGTGCAGGACGCGGCGGATCAGGCCGTTGGCCGAGAGCCCTCCGTGAAAGTAGAACCAGGCGGTGTCGATGTGGTTCACCCCGAGCTCGACGGCCCGCCTCAACACGGCCGCCGACTTCTCCGGATCGTTCGTGGGACCGGCGATCTCGCGGGCCGGAAGCCGCATGGCGCCGAAGCCCATGCGGGCGACGGGAAGGTCTCCACCGAGAAGGAAGGCAGAGGACGGGATCTCACGGGTCGTGGTCATGCCTCCAGATCCTCGGGAAGCCAGGTACCGAAAGCGAACACCTGGCAGCTTGGTGACATGACGACGCAAGACATCGTGACGTTGCGGGGCGAGGCCGAACTGGCGCGGCGTGCGGGTGCCCTGTTCGACGGAGTGCGGCGAGAGTTCCTCTGCGCCGCCGGGGAACCCGAAACGTGGTCGGCAGCCGCCCCGCGTGCACGTCGCGCGCTCCCGCCCGGTCTCATGGTGCGCAAGTTGTACGGGCCTGGCGTCTACCGTGCCCCCGGTGGCCGGGAGTTGCTCATGCGGCTCGGCGAGGCCGGCGCGGAGGTCCGGATCTCGCCCGCACCCCCGACCCACGAGGCGATCGTCGTCGACCGGCGCCTCGCGGTACTGGCGGCCCCGCGGTCCGCCACAGGAGAACCCCGTAAGTACAGCGTCGTCCGGGAGCCGGGCGTGGTGGCAGGGGTGCGGGCCCTGTTCGAGACGGCCTGGGAGAGCTCGACGGACCTCGCCACGTACCCTCGCATGCCGTTTCCCCGTCTCGGCGACGCCGAGCGGACCGTCCTGCGAGCCCTGGCGGCCGGTCATACGGACGAGGCCGCCTCCCGCCGGCTGGGAGTGTCCCTGCGAACCTACCGCCGGCGGGTCGCCGCCCTCATGACCGCCCTGGATGCGCGGTCCCGCTTCCAGGCCGGCCTGCGCGCCCGCGAGATCCTCGGCCGACGCTCGGACACCTGACGGTGCCCAGCGACCCGAGGCGGGAACGTGCCCGTGCCACAACGTGCCAGTAGGGGCGGTGAACAGCGGTCACCAAGGGGACGGGCGGAAGCTCCGGAACATCGCCATCACCGTACGTTCCCGCAGGTCAGCGCTGCACACCGACCCAAGTGCCGGGTGATTCCCAAGCCCGCCGCAAACCACCCCGGCCCGCGGACGAATATCTGTGACGGCGGGATGAGTTTGTGGCGGACGGCGGTGCCAGGAATTTTGGCGTATGAAAAGAGCGGCACGAATTGACCCGACGGCCGCCGAATCAACGTGCTACTGTCGATATCAGTTGCAGTTGTGGTTCCCGAAAAACAAGTGCTTCCGGCGCGCCCTACGGGCCGTGGGAGCGTTTTTTCTTCTCCGGATTGTCTCCGGTGGGGTGATCATCACGGCGACACGGAATTCGCGCAGTGCGGATTTCGGCGACCCCCCCCCAGAGGAGAATGATATGAGCAGCGGCACCGTCAAGTGGTTCAACGCGGAAAAGGGCTTCGGCTTCATCGAGCAGGACGGTGGCGGCCCTGACGTGTTCGCCCACTACTCGAACATCGCCGCCCAGGGCTTCCGCGAGCTGCAGGAGGGCCAGAAGGTGACCTTCGACATCGCGCAGGGCCAGAAGGGCCCGACGGCCGAGAACATCGTTCCCGCCTGAAGCTGACGCGCGCGACGCAGACGTGGCTGGGGCCCGCATCCCTCGGGGTGCGGGCCCCAGCCGCATACTCTCCCTCCCCCGGCACGGGCTCCGGAAGGGTTCCTCGGGCCTGCGCGTCCGCCGCTTTCGATCGGACGCCGCGCCGACTGTCGAATCGGATTTCATTCCTCCCTTCGACGCCGCCTCGAAACGCTCCCCGCCATTCGTTCGCCGGAGAATTCCCGGATGCGCATCGCTTCGAGGAAGGACTTGCATGAACAGCACGTACCCGACGGATCTTCTGCCGGAGATCCGCGACGGCGAGGCGGATCCGCACGTCTGGGACGACATGACCGTCGAGGTGGCCCTGGCGGTCATGAGCGGGGCCCGCACCGGGCGCCTCGTCGTCCGTGACGACGACGGCCGGCCCACCGGGCTGGTCACCCGGTCCCAGCTCACCGGCTTCCGCGCGACCGCCGCCTACACCGATCGGGCACGGCTGCGCGACCTTCGCCCGGCGAACCCTCCGTTCCACCCGTGAGCCCCACCCCTTTTCCGTACCGGCTGATCCCGTCTCTTTCTCTGTGAGGTCCTATGCGCTGCGTCATCGCCCGCTTCCCGTTCGATCTGACGAAGAACGGTGTCCTGGAAACGATGCAGGACGTCAAGCCCGAGCCCGTCACCGGCGAGTCCGTGGTCATCGGACGCCGTGAGTACCCCGCCATGCAGGTCGGCGCCGTCATCACCCGCCAGGACCGCCGCGACTTCAGCGCCGGCGAGGTCGTCCGGGCCATGACCCGGCTCGGCTTCACCTGCCGTACCCGCCCGGTGGCCACCGCGAGCACGTTCGGGCAGCCGTCCGCCCAGGTCGACCCGACCAAGATGATCTGACGCGCGGACGGGCGCGCCTCGCGCGCCC
>NZ_JBHJQI010000108.1:0-29105 GCF_042262805.1 Streptomyces sp. NPDC056361 | reverse complement strand
CCGCCGTGGGTGCGGTGGGGATGGGCTTCGCGTCGAGCGTGCCGGCGGCCGTGGGCGCGGCGGCGCTGCTCGGCGCCGGTACGGCGGTGCTGCAGCCGGCCCTCGCGACGATGATCGTCTGGTGCTCGACGCCGGTCGGTCGGACCCGGGCCTTCGCCATGCAGTTCTTCCTGCAGAACCTGGGGCTCGGTATCGGTGGTCTGATCGGCGGTCTGCTGGTCGACACGAGCCGTCCGGGCAGCTTCATCCTGCTGTTCTCGATCGAGGCGGCGATGTTCCTGGTCCTGGCGGCGGTCGTGGGGACCGTGCGGATGCCCGGTTCGCCGGCGCTCCAGGGTGCGCGTCCCTCCGAGGGCGGCAAGGGCGGCGGTGTGCGGGCGCTGCTCGGGCACAAGGCGATGGTGCAGCTGTGCGTCCTCGGCTTCGTTCTCTTCTTCGCCTGCTACGGGCAGTTCGAGTCGGGTCTCGCCGCGTACGGCACGGAGGCCGCCGGCATCCAGCCGTCGGCGCTCGGGTTGGCGCTGGCCGCGAACACGGCGGTGATCGTGGCCGCTCAGTTCCTGGTGCTGAAGTTCGTGGAGCGCCGGAAGCGGACCCGGGTGATCGCGGCCGTCGGTCTGATCTGGACCGTGGCGTGGCTCATCGCCGGGTACGCGGGTCTCGGGCACGGCAGCCAGACGATGGCGACGGCGGCGTTCGTCTCGACGTACGCGCTGTTCGGGCTCGGTGAGGCGATGCTGTCGCCGACCGTGGCGCCGCTGGTGGCCGATCTGGCGCCGGAGTCGATGGTCGGGCAGTACAACTCGGCGTTCGCGCTGGTCAAGCAGCTGGCGCTGGCCGTGGGTCCGGCCGTGGGCGGGCCCATGGGGGCCGCGCTGCACGGGCCGTACATCGTGACGTTCGTGCTCTTCTCGCTGGGCATCACGTTCCTGGCCGTCCGGCTCGGCCGGCAGCTGACGCCCGAGCAGAACCAGCCGTCCCTCGCCGGCAGGCCGTCGAAGGTCGTGGCGCGGCACCAGCCGGAGCGGAAGGTCGAGGCGGCCGCCTAGAGCGTGTCCTCCCCGGCCGCGCGGTCGGGGAGGGCGAACTCGCACCAGACCGCTTTGCCGCCGCCCGGTGTGCGGCGGCTTCCCCAGGACGAGGCGATCGTCGCGATGATGGAGATCCCGCGACCCGCCTCGTCTTCCGTTTCCGCCCTGCGGCGGCGCGGGAGGTGGTCGTCGCCGTCGGTGACCTCGATGATCAGGCGGCGGTCGGTGCGGCGCAGCCGCAGCCGCATGGGCGGGGTGCCGTGCTGGAGGGAGTTCGCGACGAGCTCGCTGGTGGCGAGGACGCCCAGGTCGCGGAGTTCGACCGGGAAGCGCCAGCTCGACAGGACGCCGGAGGCGAAGGCACGCGCGCGGGGCGCGGCCTCGACGCCGCCGAGGAGTTCCAGGGCCGCGTTGTGGAAGAGCTCGGCGTGCGCTCCGGCGCGGGAGGGGTGCTGGACGACGAGGACGGCCACGTCGTCGTCGTGGTCGGCGGTGACTCCCAGGGAGCGCAGGAGTCGGTCGCAGACGACCTGCGGGGTGCCGGTGGCGCCGGAGAGGGCGCGGGCGAGGGCGGCGACGCCCTCGTCGATGTCCTCGCGGCGGCGCTCGACGAGGCCGTCGGTGTAGAGGACGGCGGTGGAGCCGGGCGGCAGGGCGATGGAGCCGGAGGCGTGCAGCCAGCCGCCGGTGCCGAGCGGCGGTCCGGTGGGGTCCTCGGCGCGGCGGACTGTGCCGTCCTCGTCGCGGACGAGGATCGGGAGGTGGCCGGCGGAGGCGTAGACGAGCTTGCCCTCGCTGGGGTCGTGGATCGCGTAGACGCAGGTGGCGATCTGGCTGGCGTCGATCTCGGCGGCGAGGCCGTCGAGGAGCTGGAGCACCTCGTGCGGGGGCAGGTCCAGGCGCGCGTAGGCCCGGACGGCGGTGCGGAGCTGGCCCATGACGGCGGCGGCGCGCACGCCGCGGCCCATGACGTCGCCGATGACGAGTGCGGTGCGGCCGGCTCCGAGGGTGATCACGTCGTACCAGTCGCCGCCGACGGCCGCGTCGGTGCCGCCGGGCTGGTAGGTGGCGGCGATGCGCAGGTCGTCGGGTTGTTCCAGCTCCTGCGGGAGCAGGGAGCGCTGGAGGGTGACGGCGGTCTCCCGGTGGCGGCGCTCGCTGGCCCGGAGCCGCTCGGCGGCCTCGGCGTGGTCGGTGACGTCGGCGGCGTGGACGAGGACGCCGCCGCCGTCGACGCGGGGGCTGTCCACGGGCAGGCAGGTGACCGTGTACGACCCGCCGTCGTGGGTGCGGCGCGACTTGACCGTGCGGGGCTTGCCGCTGCGGAGCACCTGGTCCATGAGCGGCAGCAGGCCGAGTTCCTCGGCCTCGGGGCAGGTGTCGGCGACGGTCGCGCCGGCGGGGCGCGGGCCGAACGCGGCGGCGTAGGCGTCGTTCACGTACGCGATGCGGTGCTCCGGGCCGTACGCGAGTGCGACCAGGCCGGGGAGGCGGCCGAGGAGTTCCCGTACGGAGAAGTCCTCGAGGGTGGGGACGTCGGCGGCCTCGGCGGCGCCGGCGAGCTGCTCCAGCTGCTGCCCGTACTCACCGCGGGCTGCGGGCACGGAGCCTTCGGTCCCCCGCGCCGCGCGGCGCTGCGTGCCGGGGAGCCGGGCGCTCCAACGGGTGAAGTTCACGGATCTGTATGCCTCGTGGTGTCGGTGCCGTGCAGAGTCACGCTGTGCAGGTGTGAGCCCACCTATGGTCACACGTCCAGTGTGGACGAGTGCACTGACAGTGATGTCAGGACGACGGCTTGTCGCCGGGGTCGGGGGGTGGGGCGGCGGCGAGTTCGAATTCGGCGCGGGGGTGTTCCAGCGAGCCGAGGGAGACGATCTCCCGTTTGAACAGGCCTGACAGGGTCCATTCGGCGAGGACCCGGGCCTTGCGGTTGAAGGTGGGCACCCGGCTGAGGTGGTAGGCGCGGTGCATGAACCAGGCCGGATATCCCTTGAGCTTGCGTCCGTACACGTGTGCGACCCCTTGGTGGAGGCCGAGCGAGGCGACGGAGCCGACGTACGCGTGCGCGTACTGCTTGAGCGGCTGCCCCCGCAGGGAGGCGGCGATGTTCTCGGCGAGGACCTTGGCCTGGCGGACGGCGTGCTGGGCGTTGGGCGCGCATTCCTTGCCGGGTTCCCGTGAGGTCACGTCGGGGACGGCGGCGGCGTCGCCGGCGGCCCAGGCGTGGGCGACGCCGTCGACGGCGAGCTCGGCGGTGCAGCGGAGCCGGCCGCGTTCGTTCAGCGGCAGGTCGGTGGCGGCGAGGACCGGCGCGGGCTTCACGCCGGCCGTCCACACCACGGTGCGGGTGGGCAGGCGGGTGCCGTCGCTGAGGACGGCGACCCGGTCCTCGCAGGAGTCGAGGCGGGTCTGCAGGCGTACGTCGATGTTGCGGCCGCGCAGCTCGCGGACGGCGTACCGGCCCATCTCCTCGCCGACCTCGGGGAGGATCCGGTCCGAGGCCTCGACGAGGACCCAGCGCAGGTCCTCCGGCTTGAGGTTGTGGTAGTACCGGGCGGTGTAGCGGGCCATGTCCTCCAGCTCGGCGAGGGCCTCCACGCCCGCGTAGCCGCCGCCGACGAAGACGAAGGTGAGGGCGGCGTCGCGGATCGCGGGGTCGCGGGTGGAGGAGGCGATGTCCATCTGCTCGATGACGTGGTTGCGCAGGCCGATGGCCTCCTCGACGGTCTTGAAGCCGATGCCGTGGTCGGCGAGGCCGGGGACCGGGAGGGTGCGGGAGACGGAGCCGGGCGCGATGACCAGCTCGTCGTAGGTGAGCTCGGTCGCGCCGGTGCCCTCCTCCTCGGTGGCGAGGGTCGCGAGGGTCGCGGTCCGCTTGGCGTGGTCGACGGCCCTGACCTCGCCGATGACGATCCGGCAGCGGTCCAGGACCCGGCGGAGCGGCACGACGACGTGGCGCGGGGAGATGGAGCCGGCGGCCGCCTCGGGCAGGAACGGCTGGTACGTCATGTACGGCTCGGGGGTGACCACCACGATCTCGGCGGCGCCGGCTCTGAGCTCCGCCCTGAGCTGCCGCTGAAGGCGCAGCGCGGTGTACATGCCGACGTAGCCACCGCCGACCACGAGAATGCGCGCAGGTTCGGTCACTGTCCCATGACGCACCTCCGTCCGTGGTTTGTCCACAGGCTCGGCAAATTGTGTGACCGGAGGGGTACGGAGGCGCGGGGTGGCGCGTGACGGGCCTGCGGGGGAATCAGTGCAGGTCACGGCAGGTGGAGAGGGGCGGAAAGGGGGTCGGAATCGGGAGTCTTCCGGGCCTTGCTCCGATCGGGGGGCGCACCGTACGGAACTTCCCCTTCTGAATTGACCCCGACTCAACTATGTTCGTACCTCGTCGGGGTGTCGGATCGGAGCGCGTGGACCTGAGCGCTGATCGACCGGAAACCCCGTGTCAGGGCGGGGAGTCTCCGGGGGGAGACATCATGAGCGGGGGAACGCTTATGCAGATTCAGGATTCGCGATGGCCGACGGGCGCCGGGACGGCGATCGTCGACGACGGCCACGGTTCGGGGGGCGCTGCCTCCGAACCGCGCAACGGAACGGTGGTGCCCGGCGGCAGGTCCGCGCCGCTGCGGGTGGACGCCCAGCGCAATCTGGAGCACGTCCTGCGCGCCGCGCGCGAGGTGTTCGGCGAGCTCGGCTACGGCGCTCCGATGGAGGACGTGGCGCGCCGCGCCCGCGTCGGGGTCGGCACGGTCTACCGCCGCTTCCCCAGCAAGGACGTGCTGGTGCGGCGGATAGCCGAGGAGGAGACCTCCCGGCTGACCGATCAGGCGCGGGCCGCGCTGGGCCAGGAGGAGGAGCCGTGGTCGGCGCTCTCCCGGTTCCTGCGGACCTCGGTCGCCTCGGGCGCGGGCCGTCTCCTTCCGCCGCAGGTGCTGCGGGTCGGCGTGGACGAGCCCTCGGTGCTGCCCGTCACGGACGACGGTGACGACGCGGCCCGGGTGCCGTCCCAGCGGGGTCTCGCCGAGCAGGCCGACGCCCGCGTGGTCGCGCCGCGTGCCGTGCCGGCGGAGGAGCGGGACGACGCGGGGGCGGCGGAGCTGCTCGAGGTCGTCGGCCGGCTCGTCGACCGGGCGCGTGAGGCGGGTGAGCTGCGGACGGACGTGACCGTGGCGGACGTCCTGCTCGTGATCGCCACGGCCGCCCCGGCCCTGCCGGACGCGGTCCAGCAGGCGGCGGCCTCGGCGCGGCTCCTCGACATCCTGCTGGAAGGCCTCCGGTCCCGGTAGGTCCCGCGGTCTTCTTCCCACGTCCCTCAGGCGGACGGCTGTTCCGTGGTCCGGGCGGACCAACGAGCATGACACGAACGTGTGAGCGGTTACGCCCGGATACCGGAAGTCTGCCCGGACGAGTGGTAAGTGGACGCGGTGCTTCGGCGTGCCCGCGCTCTGTGGCAGTCTTGGCCGGTGTTCGGGTCTGGGCATGCGTACGGGGGCTTCCGCGATGAGCGGTGACGGTCGGGACGAACCGCTGGGCGACGGCGGAGGCACCGAGCCCGGGGGCCCGCCCCCGCGGCAGGTGCCGAGCCAGGGCGGACCCGGAGGCCTCTCCGGCGCGGCCGGCACGACGGGCGGGTCCGGTGCGGCCGGCACGCCGAGCGTGCCGGGTCAGGGCGGTGCGATGGCCCCGCCGGGACCTCACGAGCAGCTCGACCCGAGCGTGCCGCAGCAGCGGGAAGGCAAGTCCTCCGGTACGGCGGGCGCGGTGGCCGGCGGGTTCGCCGACCGCGCGGCGGCGGCGGCCGGAACCGAGTACCGCGACGCTCCCGGGACGTCACCCGACGCGTCCGGAGCCGCTCCCGACGCGTTTCGCGACGCCTTTCCCGACCCGTCTCCCGGCGCCCCTTCCGGTGCCGAGGGCGAGGACGACTCCGACGGCGTGCTGCCGCCGCCGCTCCCGCTGCCGCCGTCCGACCCCGAGCTCGTCCAGCTCATGCGGGACGGCGACGGCTCCGCGTACGAGGAGCTGTTCCGCCGCCACTCCGACGCCGTGCGGCGGTACGCGAGGACCTGCTGCCGGGACGCGCACACCGCCGACGACCTGACGGCCGAGGTGTTCGCCCGCACCCTGCAGGCCGTGCGGGGCGGGGCCGGGCCCGAACAGGCCGTGCGCGCCTACCTCATGACCACCGTCCGCCGGGTCGCGGCGAACTGGGCGAGGACCCAGAAGCGCGAGCACCTCGTCGAGGACTTCGCCGTCTTCGCGGCCGACGCCGCCCGCTCCTCCGAGGTCTCCGACCAGGACACGATGGACCTCGGCGCCGACGTCCGCGCCATGCACGAGGCCGAGCAGTCGCTCGCCATGCAGGCCTTCCGGTCGCTGCCCGAGCGCTGGCAGGCCGTGCTGTGGCACACCACCGTCGAGGAGGAGTCGCCGAGCGACGTCGCCCCGCTCTTCGGGCTCACCGCCAACGCCACGGCCGTCCTCGCCAGCCGGGCCCGCGAGGGCCTCAAGCAGGCCTACCTCCAGGCCCACGTCAGCCAGTCGCTGACCGCGGGCGGCGACTGCGCCCGCTACGCGGACCGGCTCGGCGCCTACGCCCGCGGCGGGCTGCGGATGCGGGCCGAGCGGGGCCTGCGCAAGCACCTGGAGGAGTGCGCCAAGTGCCGGCTCGCCGCCGGTGAACTCGCGCACGTCAACGCCGGGATCCCCGCGCTGCTCCCGGTCGCCGTCATCGGCTGGTTCGCCGCCGGGTACTCCCTCAAGGCGGCCGGGGTCGTCGCCGGTGGCACCGCCGCCGCCGCGGGAGCGGGCGCGGCGGCCGCCGCCTCCGGATCCTCGGGCGGCGCGGCCTCCGGCGGGGCCGCCGCCGAGGGCCTCGGCGCGCCCGCGAAGGCCGGCATCGCCGCGGCCATGGCGGTCGCCGCGGCCGCCGGCCTCGTCTGGGCGATGGCCGGGGACCCGCAGCCGGTGGCCGCGCCCAAGCCCGCACCGCCGGTCGTCACGCCGATCGTGCCGCAGGAGCCCGCGCCGCCGCCGAAGCCGACGCCCAAGCCCGTACCGCCGCCCCCGCCCGTGCGGTCCGAGCCGCCGGCACCGAAGCCGACGCCCGCGAAGCCCTCCCCCGAGCCGACGCCGCCGACGCCGCCGAAGCCGACGCCCAGCCCGAAGCCGAAGCCGACACCGAAGCCGACGCCGCCGCCCGCGAAGCCCGCGCCGAAGCCGAAGCCCAAGCCGACGCCGCCACCCGCGGCGCCGGCCGTCTACCGGGTCGACGAACTGCAGTACGGGATCTTCGGCGACGGCACCAAGCCCGAGGTGTCCCTCTCGGACAGCAGCTGGATGTGGCAGCGGCGCAACCTCTTCATCGGGGGCACCCCGTACGCGCACGGGGTCAGCGTCCACGCCCCGTCCTCGCTGCTCGTCACCCTCAACCGGCAGTGCACGAGCTACGACGCGGTCGTCGGCATCGACGACCTGAGCGCCCTGCTCGGCGTCGGCGGCGTCCGGTTCTCCGTCTACGGCGACGACGAGCGGCTCTGGCGCTCCGGCGTCGTCCGGGCCGGCGACCCGCCGCTTCCGGTGCACGTCGACATCGGCGGCCGCAGCACGATCCGGCTCGTCGTCGAGGAGCACACGCCGTTCGGGCGGGCCGCCGTCGCCGACTGGGCGGATTCCCGGATCAGCTGCTCCTGACCCCGCGGATCAGGACGTCCCCGCGCCCGCCGGGTCCGCGCCCGTGCGGGTCCCGACGAGGGCCAGGACCGCGTCGACGTCGAGTCCCTCGCCGGCCGCGCGGGCGGCGGCGAGGCCGGACGCGCCGAGCGCGGCGAGGCCCTTCGCGGCCACCGTCTCGGCGTCCCGGGCCTGGGGCACCGAGCGGGGTATGTCCAGGCGCCAGACGTCGACGGCGGCCAGGACGGTCGCGGCGAGGGCCGGTTCGCCCACCTCGGCCAGGATGACCGCGAGCCCCTCGCCGAGCGCCGCGTGGACGAGGTTCGCGCACTGGCCGTCCCGGGCGGCGCGCAGCGCGGACACGGCGTGCGCCACGGCCTCGGCGCTCCTGCCCTCGTGCGCCTCGACCAGGGCGGTGAGGCCCGTGACCGCGGCCGAGAAGTGCGGCGGCGGGGTCCCCGCGGTCACCAGCCGGCCGGCTTCCTCCAGGAGGACGCGGGCCGTCGCCACGTCGCCCTCGTGGAGCGCGATGGCGGCGCGCAGGAAGCCGACGAACGTCCGGGTGTCGTGCACGTGGTAGCGCTCGGCCTCCGCCTCGGCCTCCGTGAGGCCCTTCTTCGCGGCCTCCATGTCACCTCGGTGGTAGTAGAGCTCGGCGAGACGGGCGAGGAGGAAGGGGCTCTCGGCGTGCGCGCCGACCTCGCGGGCGAGCCCGAGGGCCTCCTCGTACGCCGCACCGGCCTCCTCGTGGCGGCCGCGCATCATGTGGGCCTCGGCCGCCGCGCTCGCGATCTGCGCCCCCATCCAGCGGTCGCCGACCCGGCGGGCCAGGACGCGGAGCTCGGCCAGGTCGTCGTCGACGCCGGGCATGTCGCCGGGCATGTCGACGACCATGTGCGTACGGAACATCAGGGTGACGCCGACCTCCCAGTCGCCGCCGTGGCGGCGGCAGTTGTCGACGGCGGCGTCCAGCATGGCGCGGATCGTGGCCGGTTCCTCGGTGAGGTACGCGGTGAAGGGCCAGAGCAGACCGGGGAAGCGGGCGGCCTGGGGACCGGGGTCCGCGCCGAACGCGGCACGCACCCGCTTCACCAAGCCCGCGAGTTCGGCGTCGTCACGGAACTCGCTGACGACGTGGTTCTCGACGGCGAGGAAGAAGTACAGCATCCGCAGGTGCATGCGCGGCCAGTACCGGGGGTCGGCCGCATCCTCCGGGTCCTCGCCCAGCGCGAGCGCGCGCTCGGCCCAGGCCAGTCCCTCGGGACGGTAGTTGCGCAGCCACCAGAACCAGCCCATGGCGAAGACCAGTCGGTGGGCGGCGGCCTCGTCCGGGGCGGTGAGGAGGGTGCGGTGCAGGGCGGCGCGGATGTTGTCGAGGTCGCGCTCGATCCGCTCGATCCACGGCAGCTGCTCCCCGGAGCGCAGCCGGGGTTCGGCGGTCTCGGCGAGCGCCGTGAAGTGGGCGGTGTGGACGGCCTCGGCCTCGGCGAGGAGGTCGGGGGTCTCGGCGGCGCGTTCGGAGGCGTACTCGTGGATGGTCTCCAGGAGGCGGTAGCGCATCTCGCCGCCGTCGACGGGGGCGGCGACCACCAGGGACTTGTCGACCAGGGCGCCCAGCGCGTCGGCGGCACGCGGGGAGAGCGCCTCGGCGGCGGCCAGGTCCCAGCCGCCGGCGAAGACCGAGACCTGGCGGAGCAGGGTGCGCTCGTCGGGGTCGAGCAGGTCCCAGGACCAGTCGACGACGGCGCGCAGGGTCTGCTGGCGTGGCAGGACGGTGCGGGAGCCGGAGGTGAGGAGGCGGAAGCGGTCGTCGAGGCGGTCGGCGATCTGGCGCGGGGTGAGCAGCCGGAGGCGGGCGGCGGCCAGTTCGATGGCGAGCGGCAGGCCGTCGAGGCGGCGGCAGATCTCGTCCACCGTGCCGCCGTCCCCGACGGGGTCGAAGGACGGGCGCACGGCGCGGGCGCGCTCGGCGAACAGCCGGTGGGCCGGGTCGGGCGGCAGCGGCTCGACGGGGCGGACCGACTCGCCGGGGACGCCGAGGGGTTCGCGGCTGGTGGCGAGGATCCGGAGCTGCGGGCAGTGCGTGAGCAGGGTCTCGGCGAGGGCGGCGGCCGCGTCGACGACGTGCTCGCAGTTGTCGAGGACGAGGAGGAAGGGGCGGCGGGCCAGGTGCTCGACGAGGTGGGCGGCCGGGTCGTCCTGGAGCGGCACGCCGTCGCGGGTGATCAGGTTGACCTCCCGGAGCCGGAGCGCGGAGAGGACCGCGCCGGGCAGTGCCTCCGGGTCGTCCAGCGGGGCCAGCTCGGCGATCCAGGCCTCCGGTCCGCCGGCCCGCAGCGCGGCCTCCTCGGCGAGCCGCGTCTTGCCCGAACCGCCGGGGCCGGTGAGCGTGACCAGCCGGGAGCGGCCCAGGTCCGCGTCGAGGGCGGCGAGTTCGGGTTCGCGGCCGACGAAGGAGGTGAGCCGGGGCCGGATGTTGCCGCGCGCGGGGTCGGCGGTGGCGGCCTTGGCCCGGGCGGTGGCGGTGGCGTGGGGCGCCTGGGATGCGTCCGCCGCGGTGGCCGTCGGCGGGGCAGGGGCGGGTGCTTCGGCCGGAGGCGCTCCGGTGAGGAGTTCCCGGTGGAGCGCGGCGAGTTCGGGGCCGGGGTCGGCGCCGAGGCCGTCGGCGAGGGTGCGGCGGGCCGAATCGTACGCGGTGAGGGCGTCGGCGTGGCGCCCCTCGGCCCGCAGGGCGCGGATGAGGTGGGCGTGGAAGGCCTCGTCGTACGGATACGTGGTGGTCAGCTCGGACAGTTCCGGGACGAGCCCGTCGGTGGCGCCCCGCCGCAGGTCGGCCTCGACGCGTCGGCGCAGGGCCGCGAGCCGCTGGGCCTCGGGGCGGACGCCCGCCGGGTCGGGGAGGTCGGCGAGGGCGGGACCCCGGAAGAGCCCGAGGGCCTCCCGGAGGAGGCCGGCGGCGGCCTCGGGGTCGCCGGCGTCGAGGTGCGCGCCCGCTTCCCTGACGCGGTCCTCGAAGACGTACAGGTCGATGTCGCCGGGGGCGGCGGCGAGCCGGTAGCCGGGGCCGGGGGTCGAGGCGACGGCCTCCCTGCCGATGACCCGGCGGAGGCGGCCGACCAGGGCCTGGAGGGCGGCGGGGGTGTCGAGCGGCGGGTCGTCGCCGTACACGTCGTCGGCGAGCTCGGTGACGGACGCGGCCCGTCCGCCGCGCAGCGCCAGCGCGGCGAGGAGCGCGCGCAGGCGGGCGCCGCCCAGGGGGAGGGAGGTGCCGTCGGGCCGGAGGGCCTCGGTGGTGCCGAGGATGAGATACCGCACCGGCTCATTGTGGCCGGTGGCGGGGACCCGCGCCTCGGGGTTTGCCCGGGCGTGCCCCTCAGAAGGCGCCGGTGTCCAGGTCGAAGCCGAGGGGGTGGGGAAGCGGGACAATTGCCCCCAGCTTGTGGATGGACTTGTGGGCGTAGTCGTCGCCGACGGGCTCGGAGCAGACGACGGCCTCGCCGGCCTCGCGGTCGATCATCAGGTAGACGGGGATGCCGGCCCGGGCGTAGGCCCGGATCTTCTGTACACGGTCACGGCTAGCGGTGGAGGAGGAGGTCACCTCGGCGACGAGGAGAACGGGGTCGGGGGAGTGCCACTCCTGCTGGTCGTCGAAGCAGTCCCTGGGGGCGACGACGAGGTCCGGGACGACACGCACAGTGCCGGTGACTCCGGGGAGGTACAGGCCGATGCCCGTGGAGTTGCGCAGTTCCTTGTCGACGCGGCGGGCAATGACTTGCTCCACCATCTCGGTCACGATCTTCTCGTGCTCGCCGTTGGCCGGAGGCACCACGTAGATCTCCCCTTCGATCAGCTCCACGCGCCAGCCCTTGGGGGCCAGCGCACTGAACAGCTCGAAGGTCTCCTCGAGACTCGCACCCTCACGTTCGGGCATGCCTTCGGAGAACGCGCCTTCCGGAACCGGCAGCGGCATCGCCATGGCGGACCTCCTTCGCTCGGGTGCGACGGTTTCAGCTTAGGCCCGACCTCGGGTCGAAGTCCGCGAAGCGTTCACTCGAACGAGCGTGCTGGGACGTTTCGCCTGCCCGATGGGGCTCACGCCGGAAGCGACCTCGACGCCGGGATCAGGGGGCCCTGGACCGCGCGGTGGGCGCGGGGCTCGGTGGTGTTGGTCCAGCAGGAGCCGCGGCGGGAGAGGAGGCGGCGGAGCCAGAGTTCGGTGGAGACGAGGTCGGCGAGGCCGTCGAGGGGGACGGGGGCGCCGTCGGCGGCGGAGCGGAGGGCCTCGCGGACGACGCGGGCGTCGACGAGGCCGGCGTCGGCGAGCAGCGGGGCGTCGAAGAGGGCGAGGAGCTGGGGCAGCGCGACGCGCAGGCCCGCGCGGGCGGCGGCCGCGGGGACGCCGGGGTGCGGGGCGCCCCAGCCCGGGGGCAGGTCGTGGACGCCCGCCCCGGAGAGGACGGTGCGCAGGACGCCGGCGCGGGCGTCCGGTTGGACCCGGAGCGATTCGGGGAGCGCGCGGCAGGCGCGGACGACCTGGTTGTCGAGGAACGGGGCGTGCAGTCGCTGGCCGCGGATCTCCGCGGCCTGCTCCAGGACGCGGTGGTCGGCCGCGGCGCGGACGAGGGCGGCACGCGCGCGTGCCTCGCCCGGGCGCTGGACGGCGGCGGGGAGCGTCGCCGCGCGGTTCAGGCGAACCGATACTTCCGCCAGCGCCTCCCCCGTCAACCAGCGGGCCGCGGGCCCGGGCCGCGACCAGGCGAGCGCGGACAGCGAGGCCTCCAGGGGGCCGAAGCCGTCCGGGGCCGTGCGGTTCGCCTCCAGGACGCGCCGGGCGGCCGTCTCCAGACCCGTCCGGTACGGGGTGCGGGCCAGCTTCCGCGCCGCCCGGTAGACGGTCAGCGGCACCAGGAACGACCCGGCGGACGGGCCCGAGGCCTTGGCGAGCGCCGTCACGGGACGCACCAGGGAGCGGCGCCTGCGGTCCATCAGGAGGTCGGCGAGGCGTGCCGGGTGCGCGTCCAGGACCTGCTTGGCGCCCATGCCCGTGAAGTGGTCGGCGCTGCCGCCCGCGAGCCGCCGCCGGTGCCGTTCGGCCGTGACGAGCGCGGGCCCAGGCTCGTCGGTGAGCGGCCCGTCCAGGGCGGCGTACGGCAGCGCCTCCTCGCCCGCCGCGACGACGACGTGGTGCAGGCGCGGGTCGGCCGCGAGCTCCCGGGCCCGCTTCAGCTCGTCCTCGCGGCTCGCACCCGCGCGCGTGGCCAGGTCGTTGAAGGTGACGGCGAGCAGCCGCTCCCCCGCGCCCGTGCCGTGCCCGACGATCGTGCCGGGCACGCCGGGGAGCCCGGCCGCGAGGAGCGCGAGGGTGCCGGAGGCGCTGCCGCCGGACAGGTCGGCGCCGATGCCGGGGGCGGGTCCCGCGCCGCGGGCCGCGCGCCGGTCGGCGGGCCCCATGCCGGGGACCGGTCCGGGGTCGGGCAGCGGGACCTCGGGCGCGTGCCGGGGGGCGGTGAGCCGGGCGCGTACGGCCTCGACGAGGGCGTCCCGTACCCCTTCGACGGCCTGCCGGGCGTCGGCCTCGGGCGCCGCGACCGCGAGCGAGGCGACCTGCTCGTAGCCGGCGATCTCCCGCGAGCCCTCCCGCAGGATCAGCGCGTGGCCGGGCGGGACCCGCCGGACGCCTTCGTAGGGGGTGGAGTCGCGCAGCGCCTCCGGGGTCTCGGGGCAGGCGAGGAGGGCGGCCAGGTGGCCGATGTCGAGCTGGGCCTCGACGAGGTCGGCGAGCGGCAGGGCGGCGGTGGCGAAAGCGGTGCCGCCGGCCCACGGGGTGTGGAAGACGGGCCGGGCGCCCGCGAGGTCGCCGGTGACGGTGACGCGGCGGCCGGCCCTGACGACCGCCGTGTAGCTGCCGGGCCATGCGGTGAGATGCCGCAGTGCGCCCCCGCGCGCGGTGAGCAGGCCGATCCGCAGTTCCTCGTCGCTCGCGGCGCAGCAGCCGAGGACGGCGAGGCGGGTGTGGTCGTCGACGGCCACCACGCGCACCTCGTCGGGCCGCCAGTCGCCGACCGCCCACAGCGGATCGGGGCCGCTCCACAGGAGTTGTGCGCCCACCGGCTGCACCGCGCGCGCCTCGGCCGCCCGGTCGGAGCCGTAGCCGGAGGAGGAGGGGAAGTCGGCGTCGTATCCGCCGCTCACCGCTCCCGAGCGTGCTCCGGCGGTCGTTGCGACGTTCGCGGCGACACTGCTCCAGCCCACCAGCCATCGCATCGGCGCCTCCACATCCGTTTCGGTGGGAGACATGCTGCCACGACAACGGCGCACGGGGCGGAGTCCGGGTGCACGCGTACGAAAGCCGAATGCGCCCCTGGCATGGGCCGGTTGGGCACCGACGGCACACCGGCGTCATTCGGCCAAATATCGACCGTGCCCGGTGGGTTTGGAACGCGACCGGGCGGTCTCTCGTCACATGGGCGTCCGGCAGCCCGGGAGGCGCTCCCGCCTCCCGGCGCCGTCCGCCGCCCGCGGGGAATGGGGCGGCGGTATCCCCCAGCCCACTGGTCCGGGACACCGTTCCCGGCCGAGCGGGCCGACCCACGCGCTACTCATGGAAGCGGCCGCCCGCCGGCCGGACGAGAGCGCACGGCCGGGCGCACGGCCACACGGCGGGAGCGCGAGCCGGGCCCGCGGCACCCGCCGGCGACCGGTCACACAACAATCTCGCCATACGGAACACCGCCCCTTAACGGTAGGGATGCGGCGAACTACGCTGTGTTTACGAATGCCGCACGCCTATGCCCGGCGTCGTGGCGGCCGTCTGGGTTGTCGAGGGGTGGCGTCATGTCCAGGGAGCAACGCGGGCCGAACGAAAAGCTCGGCACGGTTCTCGCCCTCGCGGGAATCAGCAACGCCGGGCTCGCCCGGCGCGTCAACGACCTCGGTGCGCAGCGGGGCCTGACGCTTCGATACGACAAGACCTCGGTCGCCCGGTGGGTGTCGAAGGGCATGGTGCCGCAGGGCGCCGCCCCGCACCTGATCGCCGCCGCGATCGGGCAGAAGCTCGGCAGGCCCGTGCCGCTGCACGAGATCGGGCTCGCGGACGCCGACCCGGCGCCCGAGGTCGGGCTCGCCTTCCCGCGCGACGTGGGCGAGGCGGTCCGCTCCGCCACCGACCTGTACCGGCTCGACCTCGCCGGTCGGCGGGCCGGCGGCGGCATCTGGCAGTCGCTCGCCGGGTCGTTCGCGGTCAGCGCGTACGCGACCCCGACCTCCCGCTGGCTGATAACCCCCGCCGACCCGTCGGTCGAGCGGGAGGCCCCGCGCCCGGTCGCGGGCGCCGCCGCGGCGGCGGCCCCGGAGCACGCGCGCGTGGGCCACAGCGACGTCGCGAAACTCCGCGAGGCGGCCGAGGACGCGCGCCGCTGGGACTCCAAGTACGGCGGCGGGGACTGGCGTTCCTCCATGGTCCCCGAGTGCTTACGGGTGGACGCGGCCCCCCTGCTGCTCGGCTCGTACTCGGACGAGGTCGGCCGGGCCCTATTCGGCGCGACCGCCGAGCTGACCCGGCTGGCCGGCTGGATGGCCTTCGACACCGGGCAGCAGGAGGCCGCCCAGCGCTACTACATCCAGGCGCTGCGGCTCGCCCGCGCCGCCGCGGACGTGCCCCTCGGCGGATACGTCCTCGCCTCCATGTCCCTCCAGGCCACCTACCGGGGCTTCGCCGACGAGGGCGTCGACCTCGCCCAGGCCGCCCTCGAACGCAACCGGGGCCTGGCCACCGCCCGCACCATGTCCTTCTTCCGGCTCGTCGAGGCACGCGCGCACGCCAAGGCCGGCGACGGGGTCGCCGCCGCGGGCGCGCTCAAGTCCGCCGAGGGGTGGCTGGAGCGGTCCCGGACGGGCGACGCCGACCCGACCTGGCTCGGCTTCTACTCGTACGACCGGTTCTGCGCCGACGCGGCCGAGTGCTACCGGGACCTGAAGGCGCCCCGCGAGGTGCGCCGCTTCACCGAGCAGGCGCTGTCCCGGCCCACCGAGGAGTTCGTCCGCTCGCACGGGCTGCGGCTCGTCGTCTCCGCCGTCGCCGAGCTGGAGTCGGGCAACCTCGACGCGGCCTGCGCGGCGGGCACGCTCGCGGTGGAGGTGGCGGGGCGGATCTCGTCGGCGCGGACCACGGAGTACGTTCGTGACCTGCTGCACCGGCTCGAACCGTACGGGGACGAGCCGCGCGTCGTGGAGCTGCGGGAGCGGGCCAGGCCCCTCCTCGTCTCCCCGGCGTGACGAGCGTCCCACGAGGTGGGCGTTTAGCGGCGATGTCAGTGGGCCAGTGCACTATCGGGGGTGGGAGGTGGCGCTGGTGTTTGACTGTGACGTACTGGTGATCGGCGGAGGGATCGTCGGCCTGTCGACGGCGTACGCGCTGACGCGTGCCGCCCCCGGCACCCGGGTCACGGTTCTGGAGAAGGAGCACGGCCTCGCGCGCCACCAGACCGGGCGCAACAGCGGGGTGATCCACAGCGGGATCTACTACCGGCCCGGCTCGCTCAAGGCCCGCTTCGCGGTCTCGGGCGCGGCCGAAATGGTCAAGTTCTGCGCAGAGTGGGGCATTCCGCACGAGGTGACGGGGAAGCTCATCGTCGCCACCACGCGCGACGAGCTGCCCCGGCTGCACGCACTCGTCCAGCGCGGCCGGGAGAACGGCATCCCCGTGCGCGAGCTCGGCCCGACCCAGATCAGCGAGTACGAGCCCCGGGTCAGGGGCCTCGCCGCGATCCACGTCGGCACGACCGGCATCTGCGACTACGGCGCGGTGTCGGCCCGCCTCGCCGAGGCCTCCGGAGCCCGGATCGTCCACGGCGCCGAGGTCGTCGCGATCGACCGGCGCCCCTGGGGCGTCGCCGTCCGCACGGCGGACGGCCGGATCGTGCGGGCGCGGGTCCTCGTCAACTGCGCCGGGCTCCACTGCGACCGGATCGCGCGCCTGGCGGGCGACGACCCCGGCATGCGGATCGTCCCCTTCCGCGGGGAGTACTACGAGCTCGCGGACCCCTCGCTCGTGCGGGGCCTGGTCTACCCCGTCCCCGACCCCGCGTTCCCCTTCCTCGGCGTCCACCTCACCCGGGGCATCGACGGCGGCGTCCACATCGGGCCGAACGCGGTGCCGGCGCTCGCCCGCGAGGGATACGGCTGGTCCGTCGTCCGGCCCCGCGAACTGGCCGGCACCCTCGCCTGGCCCGGCTCCTGGTCCATCGCCCGCGCCCACTGGCGGTACGGCGCCGGCGAACTGCACCGCTCGGTCTCGAAGCGGGCCTTCACCCAGGCGGTGCGACGGCTGCTGCCGGTCGTCGAGGAGTCCGACCTGCGGCGGGCGGCGCCGGGCGTACGGGCGCAGGCGGTGCTGCGGGACGGCACGCTCGTCGACGACTTCCTCTTCCGGGAGGAGGCGCGGACGGTCCACGTCCTCAACGCGCCTTCGCCCGCGGCGACGGCGTCCCTGCCGATCGGACGAGAGGTCGCGGGGCGGGCGCTGGCACAGCTGTAGGGCGGGGGGCGCGGGCTCGGCCGTAGAATCGGGGGCATTGTGTCTGAGCTTCCTGAGAACGTCTCGCGGCCCGTTGCCGACCCCGTCCAGCCCGTCGCGCGGCGGGGCAGTCGGATGTTCGCCCCCGGTGAGGGGCCGATGCCCGATCCGGCCGGGGCGCATCACGAGCGGCGGATCCGGAGTTTCCAGCCGCGCCGGAGCAGGGTCACGTACGGCCAGGCGGAGGCGATGCTGAAGAGGTGGCCGGACTGGGGCCTCGACATCGACGGCAAGAGCGTCCTCGACCTGGGCGAGATGTTCGGGGGGCTTCCGGTCGTCCTGGAGATCGGCTTCGGGATGGGCGAGGCGACCGCGCAGATGGCGGCGGCCGACCCGGGTACGGGCATCCTGGCCGTGGACGTGCACACGCCCGGCCAGGGCAATCTGCTCGGGCTTGCGGACCGCAACGGCCTGGAGAACGTGCGGGTCGCCAACGGCGACGCGATCATCCTGCTCCGCGAGATGCTCGCGACGGACTCCCTCGACGGCTGCCGGGTCTACTTCCCGGACCCGTGGCCGAAGGCCCGGCACCACAAGCGGCGGCTGATCCAGCCCGAGTTCCTCAGCCTCCTCGCGACCCGGCTCAAGCCCGGCGGCGTGCTGCACTGCGCCACCGACTGGGAGTCGTACGCCGAGCAGATGCTGGAGGTCCTCTCCGCGCACCCCGACTTCGAGAACACCCGGCCCGACGGCGGCTTCGCCCCCCGTCCCGACTTCCGGCCCGTCACGCGCTTCGAGGGCCAGGGCCTCGACAAGGGCCACGTCGTGCACGACCTGCTCTTCCGGCGGGTCCCGCGCGCGTAGAGCAGGTCCCCGCGCGCGTAGAGCAGGTCCGCGCGCGCCCGTAAGCCCCCCTGAGGCCGGTGCCGGGCGCGTAACCCCGTCGCCCTGTGTCGGTGGGGGTGGTTAGGGTCGCTCACGTGTCGAATCCCGCTCCCGCCGACCGGCTTCCCGAGGACACCGCGCCCGTCCCGCACCGGGACACGGACGAACCGGCGTTCCCGGCCGCCGCCGACCGGTCCCAGTGGCGCTACCGGCCACGCCGCGACTTCTGGCGCAGCCGGCTGGTCCGGGCCGTCGCCGTCGTGGTGCTGCTCGCGCTGTGCGCGCTGGTGATCCTGGCGCTGGTCCGCGAGCAGACCGGCACCCAGGGCTTCCTCGTCGGCCTGGGCCTCGCCGTGCTTCCCGTACCGCTGCTGATGGCCGCGTTCCGCTGGCTCGACCGGGTGGAGCCGGGGCCCTGGAAGAACCTGCTCTTCGCGTTCGCCTGGGGCGCCTTCGCCGCCGCGCTCGTCGCGATCCTGGCGAACTCGTTCGCGGTCCGCTGGATCGCGACGGCCACGGCCGACCCGGACTCGGCCGACAACCTCGGGGCCACCGTCATCGCGCCGGTGGTGGAGGAGAGCGCGAAGGCCGCCGCGATCCTGCTGCTCTTCCTGTTCCGCCGGCGGCACTTCGGCGGCCTGGTCGACGGGGTCGTCTTCGCCGGCTTCACCGCGACCGGCTTCGCCTTCACCGAGAACATCCTCTACCTGGGGAACGCCTTCGGCGAGGACCAGGAGGTCGGCGCCACCGGCATCGGCATGGTCACCGCGGGGACGTTCTTCGTCCGGGTCGTCATGTCTCCGTTCGCCCACCCGCTCTTCACCGTGCTGACCGGCATCGGCTTCGGCTTCGCCGCCCTCGCCCCGCGCGGGAAGCGCCTCCGGCAGGTGCTGCTGCCGCTCGCCGGGCTGCTGCTCGCGATGGGCCTGCACGCCGCCTGGAACGGCTCGGCCACCTTCGGCGGCCCGTGGGCCTTCTACGCGGTGTACCTGGCGCTCATGGTCCCCGCCTTCGGCCTGCTGACCTGGCTCGCGGTGTGGAGCCGGCAGCGCGAGCTGCGCACGATATCCGGCGAGCTCCCGGCGTACGCGGCGGCCGGCTGGCTCTCCCCCGCCGAGCCGCTCGCGCTCTCCTCGATGCGCGCCCGCCAGCTGGCCCGCTCCTTCGCCGGCCGGACGTACGGCCCGGCGGCCGCGCGGGCCGTCGGCGAGTACGAGTCCTTCGCGACGACCCTCGCGTTCCTCCGGGACCGGGCCAGGCGCGGCACGGCCGGGCCCGACTTCCCGGCCCGCGAGCAGGAGCTGCTGCACCACCTGTGGCAGCGCCGCGCAGTCGCCTCGCCGTCCCTGACGTACGCGGCGCGGGCGACGGGCCGGGTGTGGGCGCCGCCGCAGTACCTGGACTACGGCGGCTACAACCCGTACCGGAGCTAGCCGGGGCCCGCCGGAGCGGGCCGGAGCCGACCGGACACCGGACACCGGACCGGGGCGGAGTCGGACCGAGTCACCCGAAGCCAGCCGGAGTCGGCGTGGTCAGGCGGAGTCGACGTGGTCGGGCGTGGTCAGTCGGCGGACGCCTCCGTGAGGAGGGTGAGCTCGGCCTCGGTGAGCGTCAGATCGGCGGACGCGACCAGGGCCGGGAGCTGCTCGACCGTACGGGCCGAGGCGATCGGCGCGACGACGGTGGGCCGGGAGGCGAGCCAGGCGAGGGCGACGGTGGCGGGCTCCGCTTCGTGCGCCTCGGCGACGGTGTCGAGCGCGGAGAGGACGGCCCGGCCGCGCTCGGTGTCGAGGTGCCGGCCGGCGCCGGCCGCGCGGACGCTGTCGACGGTGGCGCCGGGGCGGTACTTGCCGGTGAGGAAGCCGGAGGCGAGGCCGTAGTACGGGACGGCGGCGAGCCCGCCCTGCTCGGCGGTCGCCAGGAGCGGGCCCTCGTAGGTCGCGCGGGAGACCAGGTTGTACTGCGGCTGGAGGGCCACGTACCGGGTGAGGCCCTCGGCCTCGGCGAAGTCGAGGGAGGCGCGCAGCCGCTCCGGGGAGATGTTGGAGGCGGCGACGGCGCGCACCTTGCCGTCCTTCACCAGCTGGTCGAGGGCGGTGACGATCTCCTCGACGGGAACGGTCTCGTCGTCGAAGTGCGTGTAGTAGAGGTCGATGCGGTCGGTGCCGAGGCGGCGCAGCGACTCCTCCGCGGCGCCCTTGATGGTGGGCGCGGAGAGCCCCTTGAAGTGGGGGTGGGCGCCGACCTTGGTGGCGACGACGATGTCGTCGCGGTTGCCGCGGGAGGCGAGCCAGCGGCCGATGACCGTCTCCGACTCGCCGCCCTCGTTGCCCTCGACCCACGCGGAGTACATGTCCGCGGTGTCGACGAAGTTGCCGCCGGCGGCGGCGTAGGCGTCGAGGACGGCGAAGGACCGGGCCTCGTCGGCGGTCCAGCCGAAGACGTTGCCGCCCAGGGCGAGCGGGAAGACGTGCAGATCGGAGCTGCCCAGCGGGCGGAGAGAGGTCATGGGGTGATCAACCCCGCCCGCCGCCGGGCCTATTCCGTGCGAGCGGCCCGGGACGGCCTCAGACCGTCAGGCCCTTGGAGCGGAGCCACTGCGCCGGGTCGATGCCGTCGCCGCCGGCGGTGTGGACCTCCATGTGGAGGTGGGCGCCGGTGACGTTGCCGGTGGCGCCGACACGGCCGATGGTCTCGCCGGTGCCGACGGTCTGGCCCGCGGAGACCGTCATGGACGAGAGGTGGCAGTACCAGACCTCGGTGCCGTCGGCGAGCTCCAGGACGATGCGGTAGCCGTAGGAGCCGGACCAGCCCGCGGACTTCACGGTGGCGCCGTGGACCGCCTTGAGCGGGGTGCCCGTGGGCGCGGCGAAGTCGAGGCCGGTGTGGTAGCCGGAGGACCACATCGAGCCGGACTGCATGTAGGAGGCGGTGAGGGTGTACGAGGAGACGGGCAGCGAGTAGCTCGCGGCGAGCTTGGCGAGGCGCTCGGCCTCCGCCTTCGCGGCGGCTTCCGCCTCGGCCTTGGCCTTCGCCTCCGCCTCGGCCTTCGCCTTGGCCTCGGCGGCCGACTTCTCCGCCGCGGCTTCCTTGGCCGCGGCCTCCGCGGCGGCCTTCTCGGCGGCCAGCTTCTCCGCGGCGGCCTTGTCGGCGGCGTCGGCGGAGGCCTGCTGCTGCTCGGCCTGCTGGAGGATGCGGGCGCGCAGGGCCTCGCCCGCGTCGGCGCCGGTCGCGGTCCGGTCGGTCGCATCGGTCTGCTCGTCGGCCACCGTGGTGTAGGTGGCGGCGGTGAGCGGGTTCGGGTTGGCGCGGGCCGGGCTGACGGGCTCGCTGTCCTCGCCGGGGAGGAGGTCGCCGACGCCGGGGAGGTCGTGGGCGTCCGGGAGGTCGAGGTCGGGGAGCGATATCGCGACCGGCGGCTTCTCCTGCGCGGTGGCGAGGCCGCCCGCGCCGACGGCGGCGATCACGCCGACGCCGAGGACGGTGGAGGAGCGGGCGAAGTTGGAGCGCTGCTTGACGACCCGGTGGCGGCCGCCGGAGCGGCTCTGCGCGCGGAGGGAGTCCTCGGTGGGATTCCACTCGGTGTCCGGGGCGGCGGGACCCGCACCACCACCGAAGGCATCGAAGGGGGCTTCGGGTGCGGGAGTGTTGGACGCCACGGAGGCGCGCTCCTTTCCTTCCTTCTCGCCTACCGGGTTAGCTGACGGGTTCGGAGCAGGAAGGTCTCCTACGGGCACGGTCGCACAGGTGCGAAAGGCCCGATTCACCCCAAGTGGTGGTTCCCCGGTTCCTCTTCAGGATTCGGCGCGCGCGCACGGTGCCGTCTCTTGCGACGGCTGAAACGACCGCGCTGCGTTATCGAACGTTAATAGACAGGGGGTCCCCATTCCAAGCCGTTCCCCTTGATCATTCATTGAAATGGGAGGGAAAGGCCCGAGTTGACCCCCCTTCAGAACGCAACCGCCGGAGATCGCCGATCTGACGTTATGTCAATTGTTATCGCAGTGACACCTCTCGACTACGCCTGGTCACCGCGTCCGGTCATCCCGTCCCCTCCGGCGGCACCACCGGCATGGTCCGCCGCCGCTCCGGCTGCCCCACCGCCGGCCGGCTCACCGCGAGCAGCGCCATGTCGTCCGTCGAACCGCCGCCCGTGTGGAGGCGTACGTCGTCCACGAGCGCGTCGAGCAGCTCCTCGGGCCCCGGGAAGATCCGGCCGGCGAGCCGCTCGGCCGGATCGTAGAAGACGCCCTCCGCGTTCCGCGCCTCCGAGAGGCCGTCGGTGTAGAAGAGCAGGGTCGCGCCCGGCGGATACGGCCGCGCCTCGGCACGGTCCGGCCAGCCCGCCAGGTCCCCCATGCCGAGCGGCAGGGCCGCCTCGGCCGGCTCCATGAGGTCGAGCCGCCCGTCCGCGTACAGCAGCAGTGGGGGCGGGTGCCCGCGGTTCACGACCCGTACGAACCCGCCGAACGTGCCGGTGCCGTCGGTGCGCGGGATCTCGGCGAGGACCGCGGTGGTGAACCCCTCGAAGGCGTCGAGACCGTGCCGGCGGGTGCCTTCGCGGGCCAGCGCCCGTTCGAGCCGCTGCGCCACGCCCTCCAGGGTCCGTTCCTGTTCGGCCGCCTCCCGGAAGGCCCCGATGACGACGGCGACGGCCTCGACCGCGTCCATCCCCTTGCCCCGGACGTCCCCGACCACCAACCGCACCCCGTGCGGGGTGTCCTGGACGGCGAACAGGTCGCCGCCGATGAACGCGTCCGCCTGCGCCGCCTCGTACCGCGCCGCGCACTGGAGTCCGCCGATCCGCTCGGCGGGCATCGGCAGCACCGCCTTCTGCGCGGTCTCCGCGATGACCCGCGCCGAGGCGAGCCGCTCGCCGCTGCGGCGCACGACCTTGTTGATGAGGAGGGCGAGCGCGGAGACGGTGAAGACGGTCAGCGTCTCGGTGAGGGCCGGGATGTCGTCGGCGGTGCCGTTGTAGACGTGCAGCCCGGCGCAGGCGAGGACGGCGGCGATCCCGGTGACCAGGGTGGTGAGCATGGAGAAGAAGGGCGCGGCGATCAGGGGGGCGGCGGAGAAGAGCGGCGCCGCCGTGTACGCCGGCGGTGTCTGCACGTCGAAGACGACACCGCCCATGATGACCAGCGGGGGCAGCGCCCGGATGAAGCTCCGGGCGCTGCCGTACGCCGGGCGGCTCTCGCCGCGCCGACGCCCGCCGCCCGTCACTCTTCGGGGGTGCCCCACCTGTGCTCTCCTGCCCGGTCCGCCCGGCCGCGGTCCGCACCGCGCCCTCCCAGGGTGGCCGCCGCACCCCCGGGCGGCGACTCCCGCGGGGCCGAGTGGCGTAGCCCCCGGGCGGCGACTCCCGCGGGGCCGAGTGGCGTAGCCCCCGGCCCCGCGGGCCCGTCACCGTCCTGGCGGGCCGTCAGCCCCCCGTCGCGGCCTCGGCGAGTCGGCCGCCCCGGGCCAGCAGGGCCATCGCCGCCGCGCACAGCAGGCCCACCGCGCACAGGCCGAGCCATGGCGCCGCCGACCAGCCGGTGACGTCGAGGAGGACGCCCGTGCCCAGGTTCCCGAGGGTGATGCCGACCCCGCACACGGTGTTGTAGAGCCCGTAGTGGGTGGCGACCCAGCGCCCCCGGGACAGGGCGACGACGGTGTCCATCTCGTAGGGGTAGAGCACCGCGTTCGCGACGGCGAGGACCGCCGCGCACAGCAGCAGCCCGACCGCGCCCCGGCCGAGCGCCGCCGGGGCGAGGAACGCCCCGCCCATCAGGGCGAGTCCGAGGACGAGGCACCGCTCGCGGCTCAGGCGGCGCCGGCACCAGGCCGTGATCCGCAGCTGCCCGGCGAGCGCGACCAGCGCCGAGACGACGAACAGCGCCGTGGTGAGCCCCGTGCCGTCCGCGGCGAGCGGCAGCGCCAGGTAGACCTGGAAGGACAGGACGTACGAGCCGGTCATGGCCAGCGAGAAGAACCAGAAGGTCCGGTGTGACAGGACCGTCCGGAACTGCCCCCGCTCCCCCTCCTCCCGGGGCGCGCGGGACGCCCGTACGGGAAGGTGCCGGAGTTGTACGAGGGTCAGGCCGGCGAACAGCACCGCCGCCACCACGCACGTCAGCCGGAACGACACCCCCGTCAGGGCCACTCCGACGAGCGGCCCGAGCAGGATGCCCGCCTGGTAGTGGACGTTGAAGAGCGCGAAGGCCTGCACGCGCCGCTCCTCCCCCGCCTCCGCCGCGAGGCAGGCCCGTACGGCGGGGTTGAACAGGGCTCCCGCCAGCCCGGTCGCGAGGGAGGCGGCGATCAGCATCGGCAGCGACTGGGCGAAGGCGAGCGCCCCGAAGCCGGCCGTCCGCAGCGCGCAGCCGGCCACGATGAGCGGCTTGAAGCCGAGCCGGTCGGCGAGCGCCCCGCCGACCAGGAACATGCCCTGCTGGGAGAGGTTCCGGGCGCCCAGGACGAGCCCGATCGCCCAGGCCGCCATCCCGAGCCCGTCCGCGAGGTGCGCGGCCAGGTACGGCATCAGCATGTAGAAGCCGAGGTTGATGGTGAGCTGGTTGAGGAAGAGGAGCCGCACGGCCGGGTCGAAGGTGCGGCTCTGCCGCCAGACGCCCCCCTTGGCCTCGGCGGCCGCGGCCGTGTTCGCGGTGGTCAACGGACGCGCTCCAGGACCTTGCGGGTCCAGCCGTCCACCCGCGCCCCCGGCTCGTACGCGACCGGGTCCTCGCGCACCGGGCCGTCGAGGAGGCCGTGCGCGGCGCAGAACTCGTCGTTGAAGACGGTGTCGAAGTACCGCTGCGGCCCGTCGGGGAAGACCGCCGCGATCCGGGTCCCGCGCGGCCGGGTGCGGGCCAGCCATCCGGCGACCAGCGCGACCGCGCCGACGCTCCAGCCGCCCGTCGCGAACTGGCGCGAGGCCAGGCGGCGGGCCGCCCGTACCGCCTCCGCCGGGGCCACCCAGTGGACCTCGTCGAAGGCGCCGTGGTCCACGTTCCCCGGATGGATCGAGGAGCCGAGGCCGCGCATCAGCCGGTTCCCGGCCGGCAGGCCGAAGACGGTGGAGTCGACGGAGTCCACGCCGACCAGTTCGAGGGCGGGGCTGCCGCCGGCGCGCAGGGCCCGGGAGATCCCGGCCGAGTGGCCGCCGGTGCCGACCGCGCACACGAGGACGTCGATCCGGTCGAGCTGCCCGGACAGTTCGGCGGCGAGCCCGGCGTACGCGTCGGGGTTGTCGGGGTTCCCGTACTGGTCGGGCCACCAGGCCCCGTCCAGGCTCACGAGGAGTTCGGCGACCCGGTCCATCCGGGCCTGCTGCCAGCCGCCGTGCGGGCTCGGCTCGCGCACGACGTGCACCCGGGCGCCGTGGGCGACGAGCATCCGCTCGACGATCGGTTCGAGGCCGGGATCGGTGACCACGTGCACCGGATGCCCGTGGAGCACGCCGGCGAGCGCCAGGCCGAGACCGAGCGTCCCCGAGGACGACTCGACGATCGGGGCGCCGGGCCGCAGCTCGCCCCGGCGGCGGGCCTGCTCGACCATGTAGAGGGCGGCCCGGTCCTTGATGCCGCCGAAGTTGAAGCCTTCGAGCTTGGCCCAGTAGCCGTCGTCCGTCCGGAGGACGGGGGTGTTGCCGACGGTCTGCCCCGAGACGGGCAGGGTCGTCAGTGGTGCGCTCATGGGGGTACGTCCTTGGAGTGGGTACGCGAAAGGGAACCTGGTCACGCGAGGGGCGGGACCCGGCTCAGTTCCGGTCGACTCCGAGGGCGATCAGCAGACGGCCCGGCTCGGGCCCCGGCCCCGCCCGGCCCCGGACGCAGCGCGCGCGGGGATCGGTGCGGAGGTCCGCTTCGTACGACAGGGGTACGGCTCCGCCGGCGTCCGGCGCCGCGAGCTGCGAGGCCGCGGCCTGCGCGGGGAGATGGGCGTCGAAGGACCACGCGTCCCCGGGCCGCTCACAGCCGTGCGGCTGCGCGGGTGCGGAGACGGCCACCGTGCCCGCGGTCGGCAGCACGTGCCCGTGGGAGCCGTGGCAGACGCTCACGAGCAGGGCGAGGAGCGCGAGCAGCACGAGCACGGCGGGCGCCCGCCGGCTCACATCGCTCACACACTGGTCACTCATGGTGCGCGCGAGACTACGGTGGGGTGCGGCGCACCCGCAAAGAGGCGGGCGGGCTTTCGGCCACCGTTTACTTCAGGCAGGCGATCACTAAAGGTTCCGCTCCGCGTAGGTCTCCATCGCGTCGCGGACCAGGATCGCGGTGCCCTCACCGTGCTTGTCGTAGTTCGCGGTGAAGCGCGGGTCGTCGACGTACATTCGGCCGAGTCCGATCACGTACTCCTTGCTCGGCGTCGCGGTCGTCGACAGCCAGGCGACCTGGCGCCGCGCGATGGCCTGCACCTCGTCGCTGCCGGCGGCCAGGCCGTCCCGGGCCGCCTGCCCGAAGTCGCGGGCGATGCCGGCCTGTTCGTCCATGAAGGCCTTCTTCTGCGCGGCGTCGAGCGAGCGCCACCAGCGGTCGCCCCGCGCGTACGCGTCGCGGCCCCAGCGCTCGGTGACCTCCTGCTCGTACACCGTGTGGTCGAAGCCGTCGAACACTTCCTCGGCCATGAGTTCCTCTCCGTTCTCGGTCTTGTGGAGAGTGGTCCGCACCGACGCGATCTGTCGTCCGATGCGCTCGCGCTCCTGCTCGAGCAGGGCGAGGTGGGTCCGCAGGGCGGCGGACGCGTCCCGCTCGCCCGCGAGGACCTCGGCGATGGCCGGCAGCGACAGCCCCAGCTCCCGCAGCAGCAGGATGCGCTGGAGCCGCACCAGCGCCCGCTGGTCGTAGTACCGGTAACCGTTCGCGCCGATCCGGCTCGGCTCCAGCAGCCCGCGCTCCCCGTAGTGGCGGAGGGTGCGGCTGGTGGTGCCGGCCTTCTTGGCGACCTCTTGGATCGACCACTCCATATCGGAAACGCTAAATCTTGACGTTGCGGCAAGGTCAAGCGGAGAAATCCGCGACACGGGCACCCGACGGGAACATCGGCACGGGCGCATACGACGAAGACCCGGATCCAGAAGGATCCGGGTCTTCGCTGCTACTGAGTAGCGGGGACAGGATTTGAACCTGCGACCTCTGGGTTATGAGCCCAGCGAGCTACCGAGCTGCTCCACCCCGCGTCGGTAAACCTGACTCTACGCTATGACCGGGGCGATCACGAAATCGGTTTACGTCAGCACCCGCAGTCGTCGGAATCGACCGGCGCCGTCAGGGGGTCCGCGGCCTTCTCCGCGGACCCTTCCCAGGTCTCGTACGCGAAGCCCTCGCGCACCCAGTACTCGAAGCCGCCGAGCATCTCCTTGACCTGGAAGCCCAGCTCGGCGAGGGCCAGCGCGGCGCGGGTGGCGCCGTTGCATCCGGGGCCCCAGCAGTACGTGACGACCGGCACGGACCGGTCGAGCAGCTGCTCGGCCTGCTCGGGGATGAGCGCGGTCGGCAGGTGGACCGCACCCGGGACGTGCCCCTGGTCCCAGGAGGCCGTCGAGCGCGAGTCGATCACCACGAAACCCGGGTCGGTGCCGTCGGCGGCCGCGGTCGCGAGCGCGGAGGCCACGTCGGAGACGTCGGCGTGGAACGCGAGGCTCGCGGAGAAGTACGCGGCAGCGGCGGCGGGGGAGGCCGGCGGGGTGCGGAGGACGGGGTTGACCTGCGTCGATGTCGTCGTCATGGTGATCAATCTACGGACGATGATCATCGAGCTGAAGTGGGGATTCCCGGCGCTCGCGAGCTTCGGCCGGGGAATCCCCGGCGTTCACCACGAGGCAGCGGGGATCTCACGTGCCGGAACGACAGATCCCACCCGGACCCCCTCGGCTCGTGTCACATAGGCAGGGTTTCATCCGTCATGAAGGCATGGCGGAACGCGAAGGGGGAGAACGACGAGTGGACGCCGAGAAGGAACGTGCCGACGGGGAGTTCGCGGCCGCAGCGGCCGACAAGGAACTCCTGGCCCGGCGCTTCGAGGCCGACCGGAACCACCTGCGGGCGGTGGCCTACCGGATGCTGGGATCGCTGAGCGAGGCCGAGGACGCCGTCCAGGAGGCCTGGTTCAAGCTGAGCCGCGCCGACATCAGCGCGGTGGAGAACCTCAGCGGCTGGCTGACCACGGTCGTCGGCCGCGTCTGCCTGGACATGCTGCGCTCACGCGGCTCGCGCCGCGAGGACCCGCTGGAGTACTACCTCCCCGACCCGGTGGTCCGGGTCGCCGACACCACCGACCCCGAGCACGCCGCCGAACTCACCGAGTCCGTCGGCCTCGCGCTCCTCGTCGTCCTGGAGACCCTGTCGCCGGCCGAACGCCTCGCGTTCGTCCTGCACGACATGTTCGCCGTCTCCTTCGACGAGATCGCGCAGATCGTGGACCGCACGCCGGCCGCGACCCGGCAGCTCGCCAGCCGCGCCCGCCGCCGGGTCCAGGACGCCGCCCCCGGCCCCGGCCCGGACGCCCGGCGCCAGCGGGAGATCGCCGACGCCTTCCTCGCCGCCGCGAACGGCGGCGACTTCGAGGGCCTCCTCGCCGTCCTCGACCCGGACGTCGTCCTGCGCGCGGACGGCGGCCGCATCCTCGCGGGCGCCTCCAAGCTGGTGCGCGGCGCCGAGGCAGTCATCTCGCAGGCCCTCATGTACGCCAAGTTCCGGAAGGCGTCGCTGCCGGTCGTCGTCAACGGCTCGCCGGCCTTCCTCTCGGTCGTCGACGGACGCCCGGCCGCGCTCATGTCGTTCACCATCGCCGGGGACCGCATCGTCGGCCTCGAGGTCCTCGCGGACCCGGACCGGCTGGCCGCCCTCGGCCTCACCGGCGAGGAACTGGCCCGCGCCGCCTACTGAGACCGGCCGCCGCACGCGGGAAGGGCCTCCGTACGACGTCGTACGGAGGCCCCCGGCGCAGATAAAAAAAAAACATCCCCCCAGACCAACCCCACAAGAGTATTGCGGAGGGGTGGGGGAGAGAGG
>NZ_JBHJQI010000107.1:0-29290 GCF_042262805.1 Streptomyces sp. NPDC056361 | reverse complement strand
CCCCTGGTGTTCACGCGGTGTTACTTGACGTTGATCGCGGTCCAGGCCGCGGCGACCGCGTTGTACTGGGTGCTGCCGGCGCCGTACAGGTCCTTCGCGGCGTTCAGGGTGGCCGTGCGGGCGCCCGAGTAGCCGGTGGTGGAGGTCATGTAGGTGGACAGCGCCTTGTACCAGATCTTGTACGCGGCGGTGCGGCCGATGCCGGTCAGCGTGGAGCCGTTGGCGGTCGGCGAGTTGTAGGCGACGCCGTTGATCGTCTTCGCGCCACTGCCCTCGGAGAGCAGGTAGAAGAAGTGGTTCGCCGGGCCCGAGGAGTAGTGGACGTTCAGGCGGCCGACCGACTTCGACCAGTAGTCGGCGGAGCTGCCGTCCTTGCTGGGCTTGTCCATGTAACGGAGCGGCGTGCCGTTGCCGTTGATGTCGATCTTCTCGCCGATGAGGTAGTCGCCGGCGTCGGTGGCGTTGCCCGCGTACCACTCGACCGAGGTGCCGAGGATGTCGGAGGTGGCCTCGTTCAGACCGCCGGACTCGCCGCTGTAGCGGAGGTTGGCGGTGGAGGAGGTCAGGCCGTGGGACATCTCGTGGCCGGCCACGTCGAGGGACGTGAGCGGGTGGGTGTTGCCGATGCCGTCGCCGTAGGTCATGCAGAAGCAGGCGTCGTCCCAGAAGGCGTTCACGTAGGCGCTGCCGTAGTGGACGCGGGAGTAGGCGGCGACGCCGTCGCCGCGGATGCCGCTGCGGCCGAGCTCGTTCTTGTAGAAGTCCCAGGTGACGGCCGCGCCGTAGTGGGCGTCGGCGGCGGCGGTCTCGCGGCTGGACGCGAGGCCGTTGCCCCAGGTGTCGGTGGAGTTGGTGAAGAGGCTGCCGGTGCCGGACGTGCCGCCGTTGAGGTCGTACGTCTTGTGGCCGCCGCGCGTGGCGTCGGTGAGGGTGAACGAGCCCGAGGTGCCGAGGCTGACCTGGCCGGCGTACATGGTGTTGCCGGTGCCGGTCTCGATCATCTCGTAGGCGTACAGCTCCTTGCCGGTGGTGGCGTCGGTGACGACCTGGCGGCGGCTCGGGGTGCCGTCCTGCTGGACGCCGGTGACGATCGTCTCCCAGGCGAGGACGGGCTTGCCCGTCGCGGCCCAGATCACCTTGCGGGCCGTGGGGGCGGCCTCGGAGGTGTTGGCGCCGGAGGCGAGGGCGGCCTGCTTGGCGGCGGCGGAGGGGACCGCGGCGGCGGTGCTCGCCACGGATATGCGGGCCTCGGTCGCCTTGGTGGTGGAGCGGGCGCCCGACTTCTTCTGGTGGACGACCAGGTCGCCGCCGAGGACCGGCAGGCCCTCGTAGGTGCGCTCGTAGCGCGTGTGGACGGTGCCGTCGGCGTCCTTGACGACGTCGCGGACGACGAGCGCCTCCTTGCCGGACAGGCCGATGGCCTTGCCGGTGGCGGCGGCGCCCGCCTGGGCCTCCTGGACGGCCGCGGCGCGCTGGTTGCCGGAGAGGGCGACGGCGGTGGCGCCGGTCTCCAGCTTGGCGTCGGCGCTGGCGGATCCGGTCTGGACTCCGACGACGACCATGGCGGCCGAGGCGATCAGGGCGGCGGCGCGGGCGGTGGTACGACGGTGCGAGGACTGCTGGCGGGTCACGCGGGCTCCTTCGCTGAAAAGCGTGGGGGTTGTGGGGGTGGGTGATGCGGGTGTGAGCGTGCCAGCGAAGTTCACTCTTTGACAGGTCTGCAACAAGGATTTGACCAGCTGTTGTCCGAAGGACAGATAACTCTGTTCGCTATGCGGCGAGTTCGGCCCCCTCGTGCCCGCCTTCGGGCAGCGGAAAGCCCCCCGGAGGAGTGTTGCGTTCCGGGGGGCTTCGACGGAGTGAGAGGGCCGGGGCCCCGCCCGTCAGGCCGAGCGCTTGCGGGGCGTCGCCTTCTTGGCCGCCGTCTTCGCCGCCGTCTTCTTCGCCGCCGTCTTCTTGGCCGTCGTCTTCCCGACCGCGCCCGTCTTCGCCGTCGTCGCCTTCGTCGCGTCCTTCTTCGCCGACGCCGACGTCGAAGCCGCCTGCTTCGCCGCGGTCCCGGCCGTCGACGTCGACTTGCGGGCGGGGGCCGCCGCCTTCTCGGCGGCCGTCCGGGAGGTGGACTTCTTGGCGTCCGTGGCCTTGGGCGTACGGGCGGTTCCACCGGCCCGGGCGGTGCCGCCGGTCCGAGTGGTGCCACCGGTCCGGGCCGTGCCGCCGGTCCGGGTCGTCGTGCCGCCGGTCCGGGTGGCGCGCGGCTTGAGCGGGGTGACCTCGGCGACCTCGTCCGCCCCGGCCTGGCCCGCCGTCTCGCCGCGCGCCTCCCGCGCCGCCCGGACGCTGCTCTCCAGGGCCGCCATGAGGTCGATGACCTGCCCCCCACCGCCCTCCTCCCCCGGGGCCGGGGGCTCGACGCCCTCGCCGCCCTCCGCCTTCGCCGCGATCATCTCCTCGACCGCGGTGCGGTAGTCGTCGTGGAGGGTGTTGATGTCGACCTCGCCGAGGGTGGCCATCAGCGCGTCCGCCAGGTCGAGTTCGGCGTCGCGCACGGTGACCGGCGTCTCGGGGGCCACGCCCTCCGGGGCGCGGATCTCGTCCGGCCAGAGCAGTCCGTGCATGGCGATCACGTCGTCGACGACCCGCAGCATGCCGAGGCGCTCCCGGCCCCGCAGGGCGTACTTCGCGAGTGCCACCTTGTCGCTGCGCTTGAGCGCCTCGCGGAGCAGGGTGTACGGCTTGGCGGCGGGCACGCCGTTCGCCGAGAGGTAGTACGCGGCGTCCATCTGGAGCGGGTCGATCTCCCCGGTCGGGACGAACGCGACGATCTCGATCGTCTTCGCCGTGGGGAGCGGCAGCGCGGCCAGGTCCTCGTCGGTGATCGGGATCATGGTCCCGTCGGTGTCCTCGTACGCCTTGCCGATCTCGGCCTGGGCGACCTCCTCGCCGTCGAGCTCGCACACCTTCTTGTAGCGGACGCGGCCGCCGTCCTCGGTGTGGATCTGACGGAAGGAGACGGACCGGCTCTCGGTGGCGTTCACCAGCTTGATCGGGATGCTGACGAGCCCGAAGGAGATGGCGCCGTTCCAGATGGATCGCACGGTTCTCGACCTTTCGAGCCGAAGAGTCCGGAAACGTGGGATTCTCATCGTATGACGCCCATCACGGAGGTGGAGGGGCGCCGGCTCGCGCTCAGCAACCTCGACAAGGTGCTCCACCCGGCCACCGGCACCACCAAGGGCGAGGTCCTCCACTACTACGCGACCGTCGGGGCCGCGATGCTGCCGCATCTCCGCGACCGGCCGGTGTCCTTCCTGCGTTATCCGGACGGTCCGGAGGGGCAGCTCTTCTTCACCAAGAATCCGCCGCCCGGCACGCCCCCCTGGGTGACGACCGCGCCCGTGCCCCACTCCGAGGACCCCCGGGCCCGGCAGGTGGTGGTCGACGACCTGGCGTCGCTGATGTGGGCGGCGAACCTGGTCGTGGAGTTCCACACGCCGCAGTGGCGGGCCTCCTCCCCCGCCGTCGCCGACCGGCTCGTGCTCGACCTCGACCCCGGGGCGCCCGCGACCGTCACGGAGTGCTGCCGGGTCGCGCTCCACCTGCGCGAGCGGCTCGCGGCGGACGGCCTGGAGGCCTTCGCCAAGACCTCCGGATCCAAGGGGCTGCACCTGCTCGTGCCGGTGGTGCCGACCCCCTCCGCGCGCGTCTCGGCGTATGCGCGGCGGCTCGCCGTCGAGGCGGAGGCCGCGCTGCCGGCACTGGTCGTGCACCGGATGACCCGGGCGCTGCGGCCCGGCAAGGTCTTCGTCGACCACAGCCAGAACGCCGCAGCCAAGACCACCGCCACCCCCTACACCCTGCGGGCCAGGACCCTTCCCACCGCGTCGGCTCCCGTCACCTGGGACGAGGTCGAGCAGTGCGCCGGCGGCGCCCCGGACCCCGGTCGGCTCGTCCCCCTCATGGATGACATCGCGCCACGTCTTGAGCGGTACGGGGAGCTCCTCGCGCCGCTCTTCTCGCCCGAACGGGCGGGAGACGTGCCGTGAGACGAGGCCCCGGGACGGGACGGAACGGCGGGGCCGCCGCCGCGGCGCCGGACGACGGGACGGGGCGGGGCGGCGACGGCGCGGCACGGGACGGCGGGGCGGCGCGGCCCGACGGCAGGGCGGCACGGGACTACGGGCCGGCCGGCGCCCGCGGTGCCGTCGCGCTCGCGCCGCCCGTGGACGTCATGCGGCCCCGGTCCGCCGACGAGATCCCGGAGCAGGGCGAGCCGCCCCGGGAGCTGCAGTACTCCCTCAAGCTGGACGGCTTCCGGGCCCTCGCGTTCGTGCTCGGCGACGGGCGGGTCGTGCTCCAGTCCCGGTCCCGCCGGGACCTCGCGCCCGAGTTCCCCGGGATCGCCGCGCACCTGGGCGGGCGGCTGCCGGCCGGGGTCGTCCTCGACGGCGAACTGTGCGCGTACCGGGACGGGCGGCTGAGCTTCACCGATCTGCTCCGCTCCGACGCGGACCGGGTACGGGCCGGGGTGCCGGTCTCGTACATCGCGTTCGACCTGCTCGCCGTCCCCGGCAGGGACGTGCGGAGCCTGCCGCTCCGCGACCGGTGGGAGCTGCTGGGCGCGGCCCTCGCGGACGTCGGCCCGCCCCTCCAGCGCGTGCTGGCCACCACGGAGGAGGAGACCGCGCGCGGGTGGTTCCGCGACCTGCGGGACGCGGGGGTCGAGGGGATCGTCGCCAGGCGGCTGGGCTCGCCCTACCGGGCCGGCGCCACCTGGGCGTGGCGGAAGGTCCGGCACGCGGACACGAGCGACGGCCTGCTCGTGGGCCTCGTCGGCCCGGCGGACCGGCCCCGGGCCCTGCTCGTCCGACTCCCCGACGGCAGCGCCGTCACGACCTCGCCCCGGCTCACCCCGGCGCAGGCGCGCGAGGTCGGCGCGCTGGCGGGCGACCGCGCCGGTCCGCTCGCCGACGATCCGGAGCACGGGCCGGTGCGGCCGGTGGACCCGCCGCTCCCCGTCGAGCTGCGGCAGCTCGCGGGGCGGCACGAGAACGCGTCGTTCGTCCGGGTCCGGTCGGAGGGCTGACGGGCGGAGGACGCGTCTCCGGCGGCATACACCGAGAGCAACTGCCCTGCTCCGTACCGTATATGGCGCAAAGAGGCCGCAACCGAGGCTCCGCGCGGGGCGGGTGTCGCCGGTTAGGCGTTGCCGGCGGCCCTGTGGTGCACACTTGCTCCCTGGCACAGCGCTCACGGGGAAGGCGGCCGGTAATGCTGACGGGGATCGAGGAGGTCGACTGGGCCTCGCTGGGGCACGCGTACGGCCCCGCGGACGATGTGCCGGAGCTGCTCCGCGGACTCGCCTCCGCCGATCCCGCGGAGCGCGAGACCGCCCTCGACGGCATGTACGGCGCCGTGCACCACCAGGGCGACGTCTACGACTCGACGCTCGCCTGCATCCCCTTCCTCCTCGAACTGGTCGCCGACCCCGCGGTCCAGGACCGCGGCTGCATCGTCGAGTTGCTCACCAGCATCGGCGGGATCGAGCTCGACGACGACGACGAGCTCGACGAACTGGACGAACTCGCCCCGGACGACGAGGAGTTCATCCCCGCCGCCAACTACGCGATGGCCGCGGCCGCCATCGCCGCCGGGGCCGACGTCTTCCTGGGGCTCGTCGCCGACCCGGACCCCGAGGTGCGGCTCGCCGCCCCGTGCGCGCTGGCCTCGCTCCACCCCGAGCCCGCCCGGGTGCTGACCCTGCTGCGGGAACGGCTCACCGTCGAGCGGGACACCGAGGTGCGGCTCGCCCTCGTGGCCGCCGTCGGGCGGATCGCGCTGCGGCACGCGTCGCTGCGCGACGAGACCGTCGACTGGCTCGGCTGGCTCGCCCGTGCCGCGCACGACCCCGGACTGCGGCTCGCGGCCCTCGCCCAGCGGGCGCGCTGCGCTCCGGCGGAGATCCCCGACGACGTGGTGCCGTGGGTGACGCGGCTCCTGGAGGAGATCCGGACGGCGGCGCAGGGGCCGACCGCCGGGGCCGACGGCTACCGGGCCGCGGCGCCGACGCTGATCGGCCAGGTCAGGGAGCTGCTCGAAGAGCACGCGGCCGGGCGGCCGGCCCCGTGGACCGAGGAGCTGCTGCGGACCCTGCACACGGCGCTCGACGACCGCGTCGACGACCGGATCGCGCTGATCCTCGCGCAGCTGCGGAGCCCCGACTGGGGGCAGCGCTCGGACGCGATCTGGCTGTGCGGCGGGCTGATCAGGATGTGGCGCGGAGGGTACGAGGAGGTCGTCCGGCTCGTCGGCGCCCAGCTCCACGACCCCGAGCCCCGGCTCAGGGAGGCCGCCACCTCCTTCCTCGAGCGGCTCTTCGAGCTGGGCGGACCGGCCTCCGACGCGCTGGTCGCCCGTCTGACGTCGGCCCCGGCCGGCTCCGCGCCGTCCACCGGACCCGCCGGACCCGCCGCACCCGGGCTCGCCGGTCCCGGTCACGGCAGCGGGTACGCGTTCGTCGGCCGGTCCGGCCGCGACGGTGCGCTGCTCGCGCTGGCCCGCGCCGGGGACGCCCGCGCGGTCCCGCTGCTCGCCCGCGCCCTGGAGGAGGGCGAGGTGCGGCGGGAGCTGCTGTACGCGATGGACGGCCTCGGGCCCTCCGCGGCGATGCTCGCCCCGCTGCTGCGGCGCCGGCTCGCCGAGGTCGAGCTCGACGAGCGGCTGTACGACCGGGCGGCGCCGCTGCTGTACGCGCTGGCGGCCGTACGGGGCGGCCAGGCCGTTCCCGAGGTGCTGCGGGTGCTGCGCGGCGCCCCGGAGAACCGGCGCGACTGGGTGCGGGAGTCGGCCCTGCGGACCCTGGCCTCCTTCGGCCCGGCCGCCGGGGAGGCCGTACCGGAGCTGCGAAGACTCCTGGCCGCCGAGTCGGCCGCGGTCGCCACGACGGCGGCGCGCGCCCTGTGGGCGGCCGAAGGTGACACCGGGGAGGCGCTCGCGGCCCTGGAGTGGTGGCTGCGGCCGGGCGTGTCCGGCGCGGACTGGTGCTGTGCCGCCCTGGCCCTGGCCGAGATCGGCCCGGCGGCGGCCGGGGCCGCCCCCGCCCTCCGGCCCGGCCTGACCTCACGGGACCTGTGGGTGCGGGTCAGGACCGCGACGGCCCTGTGGCGGGTGTCCGGCGAGACCGCGGCGACGCTGCCGGTGCTGCTCGCGGCCTGGGAGGAGAACCGGCACGCGCGCATGGACATCGCGGAGGTGCTCGCGGAGATGGGTCCGGACGCGTCGGAGGCCCAGCTCGTGATCCTCACCGAGCTGACGCGCCGGCGCCGCCACAACGCCCGCGAGGGCGCCTCCGGCAGCCACGACATCCACCTCGACGAGAAGCTCCTGACCTTGTGCCGCGCGGCGCTGGCCCGGATGGAGCGGGGCCGGCCGTAGGTTCCGTCCGGCGCTGCGGGGCTCCGTCGGGTCCCGACAACCCGACGAATAGACAAAAAGGACTTCCCTCCGAATAAGGTCTACGGGAGAAGAGCGGCACCCATCCCGACCGAGGAGCACCGTGAGACCGCACGGAGTGCGCAGCGCCGGCGGCGCCCTGTGCGCACTCGGCCTCGCACTCGGCCTGGCGCTCGCCGGGTGCGGCGGCGGGGAGGGCGACCTGCAGAGCGCCGGGGCGACGCCCGCGGCCGTGGGGCCCGTACGGCTGTGGCCCGACCTCGCGCCCGCGACGAACCCGCCGGTCGACTACGGCGAGTCCGACACCCAGCGGGTCCCCGGCATCGAGGTCGCCGACAACGACGTCCACTCGGTCGACGCCGTCGCGGTGGTCCGCGCCGAGGTCCGCGCCAACCCGGACACGTACACGGGCGCGGACGGGCTCTACGAGGAGACCGCGCGGGCGATCGAGGCGTGCCCGACCGCGCCCGCGGCCTGTCCGGTCATGCGGCCGTACTACCGCGACCTCACCGGCAACGGCCGGGACGAGCTGATCGTCGGGATCCGGATGCCGCAGCAGCAGGTCGGGGTGCGGGTCTACCTCGCCGAGAACGGCGGGCTCACCCGGATCATGTCCACCGTCGACCAGGTGATCAGCGTGGAGCTGGCCGGCCGGGACCTGATCATGCGGGTCAGTTCGGCCGGCATCCCCGGGTACGAGTACCGCACGGCCTGGTCCTGGGACGAGCAGCAGCACAGCATGCTGCCCACCCGGGACGAGATCGTCCGGGTGCGGCCCTCCCGCACCGGGCCCTCGGCCGTGCCCGTGCCCCGCCTGGTCAGCCCCAGCGCCACCCCGTCGCCGAGCACCCCGCCCGCCTCGGGGGATCCCGGCGACCCCGTCCCGGCGGAGCCCGTGCCCGTACCCGCCGAGCCCACCCGGTGAAGCCGCCCCGACTGCCCGCCTGGACCGCGACCCTCACCTGGAAGGCCGCGGTCTTCATCGCCGTGATGTGCTGCGCGCTGGCCGCGCTGCTCGGCGCCCTCGTCCACGTCTCGGTGACCTCCCAGACCGTGAACGACTCCCGGGAGAAGGCGCTGACCCGGCTCACCGAGGTCGGCCGGCTCTACGAGGCGGGCGAGCCGCTGCCCCGCTTCGCCGGGATCGACCCCCCGGGCCTCCCGGCGCCCCTGCGGGCGCTCGCCGTCCGCGGCGAGCACGGCACGATGGTCGCCGACGACCGGGGCCGCCCGACGATGTGGGCGGCGGGCCCGGCGGACGGCCACGCCCTGGCCGTCCGGGTCGACTACACGCAGAGCGCCGAGACGATCGACGCGCTCGACCGGTCGATCGTCGGCTCCTCGGTGCTCGCGATCGGCGTGACCCTGCTCGTGGGCGCCTTCGCCGTCACCCGGGTCACCCGGCGACTGCACCTGACCGCCCAGGTGGCCCGCCGGATCAGCGCCGGCGACCTGGACGCCCGCGTCGACGACCCCCGGACGAAGGACCCCGCGCGCCCGCAGGACGAGGTGGCCACCGTCTCCGGGGCGCTCGACACGATGGCCTCGTCGCTCCAGCGCAAGCTGCAGAGCGAGCAGCGGTTCACCGCCGACGTGGCGCACGAGCTGCGCACCCCGCTGACCGGGCTCTCGGCGGCGGCCGAGCTGCTGCCCGAGGGCCGGCCCTCCGAGCTCGTACGGGACAGGGTGCGGGCGATGCGCGGTCTCACCGAGGACCTCCTGGAGATCTCGCGCCTCGACGCCCGCAACGAGACCGTGGACCTGGCGGTGCACGAGCTCGGGCCGCTCGCCGAGCGGGTGGTGCGCGCCTCGGGCACGGCGACGGAGGTGCGGGTCGTCAGGGACGCCACGGTGGAGACGGACCGGCGGCGCCTGGAGCGGGTGCTCGGCAATCTGGTCGCCAACGCGCACAAGCACGGGGCGCCTCCGGTGGTGGTGACGGTGGACGGCCCCGTGGTGTCGGTGCGGGACCACGGACCCGGGTATCCGGCGTACCTCCTGGAGTCGGGGCCGCAGCGGTTCCGGACCGAGAGCGGCGGCAAGGGGCACGGGCTGGGGCTGACGATCGCCGTCGGGCAGGCGGAGGTGATCGGTGCCGAGCTGGTCTTCGCCCGGCCGGCCGAGGGGGCGGGCGCCGAGGCCCGGCTGCGGCTCCCCGAGTACGTGCGCCTCGCGGACGCCGACCCGGAGGACTGACGGCGCTCCACGGCACACCGCCACACAAAAGGGACATAGGGCATACCGCTTGCTACGTTGCCGACCATGACCGCACCGCGCACGGACGCTCCCCCGCCCGGGGTACGCATGCCGAAGCGCCGCGGCGTGGAACTCTCCCTCCTCGTCTGCGCCGTCCTCATCTCCGTCTCCGGCTACGCCGCGGTCGGCCTCGCCCGCAGCGGCGCCGTACCTCCGGACGCGGCCCGCTACGGCGCCGGGCTCGGACTGCTCGCGCTGGTGGCCCACCTCGCGGTCCGGTTCCGCGCGCCGTACGCCGATCCGCTGCTGCTGCCGATCGCGGTCCTGCTCAACGGCCTCGGGCTGGTGCTGATCTACCGCCTCGACCTGGAGACGCCGAACGACCAGGCGGCGGCGACGCAGCTGGTCTGGTCGACGCTCGGGGTGGCGCTCTTCATCGTGGTCGTGGCGCTGCTGCGCGACCACCGCGCCCTCCAGGGGTACGCGTACGTCTCGGTGGCCGCCGCGCTCGCCCTGATGATCCTGCCGATCTTCTTCCCGGCGGTGAACGGGGCCAGGATCTGGATCAGGCTCGGCGGGCTCTCGTTCCAGCCGGGCGAGTTCGCGAAGATCCTGCTCGCGGTCTTCTTCGCCGCGTACCTCGCCGCCAACCGCAACGCCCTGGCGTACACCGGCCGGCGGATCTGGAAGTTCCAGTTCCCCACCGGGCGGGTGCTGGGGCCGATCGTCGCCATCTGGCTGCTGAGCGTCGGCGTGCTGGTCCTGGAACGGGACCTGGGGACGTCGCTGCTCTTCTTCGGCCTCTTCGTGATCATGCTGTACGTGGCGACCGGGCGGACCGGCTGGATCGCGGTCGGCCTCGTCCTGGCCTCGGCCGGCGCGTTCCTGGTCGGCTCCCTCGAACCGCACGTGCACAGCAGGGTGCAGGACTGGCTCGACCCGTTCGCCTCGATCCGGGCCGGGGACGGTCCGGGGCAGCTCGCCCAGTCGCTCTTCGCGTTCGCGGCCGGCGGGATGCTCGGCACGGGGCTCGGTCTCGGCCATTCCGTGCTCATCGGCTTCGCCGTCAAGTCCGACTTCATCCTGGCGACGGCCGGCGAGGAGCTCGGACTCGTCGGCCTCACCGCCCTCTTCCTGCTGTACGCGCTGCTCGTCGCCCGCGGCTACCGCGCCGGCCTCTCGCTCCGCGACCCCTTCGGCCGGCTGCTCGCGATCGGGCTCGCCTCGATCGTGGCGCTCCAGGTGTTCGTGATCGCGGGCGGCGTGATGGGCCTCATCCCGCTCACCGGCATGGCGATGCCGTTCCTCGCCCAGGGCGGCTCGTCGGTCGTCACCAACTGGGTGATCGTGGCCCTCCTCATCCGGGTCAGCGACTCCGCGCGGGTCCCGCAGCCCGACGCCGCCGACACCGGGACGCTCGCGCCCGTGACCGAGGAGGCCCGGTGATCCGGTACATCCGGCGGGCGGCCGCACTCTGCCTCGTCCTCCTCGCCGCCCTCCTCGTCAACGCCGCCCGGGTGATGGTCCTCGACGCCCCGTCGCTCGACGGCAACCCGGCGAACCGGCGGATCGCGATCGAGCGGTACGCCGAGCCGCGCGGCGAGATCCTCGTCGACGGGAAGCCGGTGACCGGCTCCCGGGACAGCGGCCAGCAGCTGCGCTGGGAACGCACCTACCGGCAGGGGCCGCTGTACGCGCCCCTGACCGGCTTCGCCTCCCAGACGTACGGCACGACGCTCGTCGAGCACGCCGAGGACGAGATCCTGTCCGGGACCGACCCGATGCTGGCGCCGCTGCCCCTCTGGAACGACCTCACCCGCGGTCACCAGTCCGGCGGCGACGTGGTGACCACGGTCCGCGCCACGATGCAGGAGGCGGCCTTCCGGGGGCTCGACGGGAAGCGCGGCGCGGTCGTCGCGCTCGAACCCTCCAGCGGCCGCGTCCTGGCCCTCGTCAGCTCGCCCTCCTACGACCCGGGCGTCCTCTCGGGGACGGGCCCGGCGGTCAAGGACGCCTGGAAGCGGCTGAACACCTCGCCGAACCAGCCGATGCTGAACCGCGCCCTGCGGCAGACGTACCCCCCGGGCTCCACCTTCAAGATCGTGACGGCCGCGGCGGCGCTGGACGCCGGGGTCGTCCGGGACGTGGACGCGCCGACGGACACCCCCGACCCGTTCGTGCTGCCGGGCACCCGCCAGGTGCTGCCGAACGAGGCGAAGGGCTGCGCGGACGCCCCCCTCGCGTACGCGATCCAGTGGTCGTGCAACACGGTGATGGCCGGCCTCGCGGTGGAGGTCGGCCTGTCGGGGATGGTCGACGCCGTGGAGCGGTTCGGCTTCAACGACACGGGCCTGCGGGTGCCGTCCTGGGTGGCGAAGTCCAACTTCGACCGGAGGATGAGCCCCGACCAGCTGGCGCTGTCGTCGATCGGCCAGTTCGACACGACGGCGACCCCGCTCCAGATGGCGATGGTCGCCGCGGCCGTCGCCAACAACGGGGAGATCGCCCACCCGTACCTCGTCGACCGCACCACCACCTCCGGGGGCACGACGGTCGACCGCACCGGCCGCCGCAGCTACCGGCAGGCGATGAACCCGTCCACCGCGATCCAGCTCCAGCGGCTGATGGTGAAGGCGGTCGAGGAGGGCACCGGCTCGAACGCGGCGATCCCCGGCGCCCGGGTCGGCGGCAAGACGGGCACGGCCCAGCACGGCTTCGGCAACACGGGCACCCCGTACGCCTGGTTCATCGCCTGGGCGCAGGCCGAGGACTCCGCCCAGCCCGCCGTCGCGGTCGCCGTCGTCGTCGAGGACGCCGAGGCCTCCCGCACGGACATCAGCGGGGGCGGCAGCGCGGCCCCCGTCGCGAAGGCCGTGATGGAGGAGGCACTGCGCCTGGAGGCGGAGGCCCGGCGGTAGGAGTCACTCCTCCGCCGCGCCCCGCGTGATCGCGTCCGCGACCTCCGTGACGCGGGCCCGTTCCTCCGCCGCGAACCGCTGCGCGTCGAGGCGTTCGGCGATCTCCTCGTCCTGGGTCATCAGGAGGTCCAGGTTGGAGTCGCCGAGGTCGAAGACGCCCATGTCGAGGTAGGCCTTCTGGAGGCGCTCGCCCCAGAGGCCGATGTCCTTGACGCAGGGGACGATCCGACTGAAGAGGAGCTTGCGGAAGAGGTGCAGGAACTCGCTCTGCTCGCTGAGCTCCTCGGCCTCCTTCCTCGGGATGCCGAAGTTCTCCAGGACCTCGACCCCGCGCAGCCGGTCGCGCATCAGGTGGCAGCCCTCGATGACGAACTCCTCGCGCTCGCGGAGTTCGGCGTCGGAGAGCTGCCGGTAGTAGTCGCGCAGCGCCATCCGGCCGAAGGCCACGTGCCGTGCCTCGTCCTGCATCACGTACGCCAGGATCTGCTTGGGCAGCGGCTTGTCGGTGGTGTCGCGGATCATGCCGAAGGCGGCGAGGGCGAGGCCTTCGATGAGGACCTGCATGCCGAGGTAGGGCATGTCCCAGCGGGAGTCGCGCAGGGTGTCGTCGAGCAGGCCCTGGAGGTCGTCGTTGATCGGGTAGAGCATCCCGATCTTCTCGTGGAGGAAGCGGCCGTAGATCTCGGCGTGCCGGGCCTCGTCCATGGTCTGGGTGGCCGAGTAGAACTTGGCGTCGAGGTCGGGGACGGACTCGACGATCCGGGCGGCGCAGATCATCGCGCCCTGCTCGCCGTGGAGGAACTGGCTGAACTGCCAGGAGGAGTAGTGGCGCCGCAGGTCGCCCTTGTCCTTCTCGGTCATCTTGGCCCAGTGGCGGGTGCCGTACAGGTTCAGGACCTCGTCGGGGGTGCCGAGCGGGTCGTACGGGTCGACGTCCAGGTCCCAGTCGATGCGGGTGGCCCCGTCCCACTGCTTGTCCTTGCCCTTGCGGTAGAGGGCGAGGAGGCGCTCGCGGCCGTCGTCGTAGTCCCAGGAGAAGCGGGCGGCACCGGTGGCGGGCACCTGCCATACGGGTCCGGCGGGGGCGTTGACATAGAGGTCGTGCGTCGACACTGACGACTCCTTCCGTCCGTTTCCAGCAGGCTCACACGGTGGTAGACGGGTCGTCAACAAGTCGCGCGCAAGGGATTGACGGGCTTGCTGACGGGCAGTCTCATACAAGGTGACCACCGGTAACGCGACGGCGAGCGCAGCGAGGTGCCCGGACCATGACCCCCTTCACCGAGCCCGACTTCAGCCTCCTCCGGGACGCCCTGGGGCCGCTGCGCGACCGTGAGCAGGTCGCCGAACGCCTCCTGGAGTCCTCGCGGAAGCACTCCTTCGACCCGGACACCGAACTCGACTGGGACTCCCCCTTCGAGGACGGCAAATGGTTCTGGCCCCCCGAGCTCGTCTCCCTCTACGACACCCCGCTCTGGCGCCGGATGTCCGAGGAGCAGCGGATCGCCCTCTCCCGCCACGAGGCCGCCTCCCTCGCCTCCCTCGGCATCTGGTTCGAGATCATCCTGATGCAGCTGCTCGTCCGGCACATCTACGACAAGTCCCTGACCAGCCATCACGTCCGCTACGCGCTCACCGAGATCGCCGACGAGTGCCGCCACTCGATGATGTTCGCCCGGCTGATCACCCGCGGCGGCACCCCGGCGTACCCGGTGCCGCGGATCTACCACAACCTCGCGCGGATCCTGAAGACCGTCTCCACCACCCCCGGCTCCTTCGCCGCCACCCTGCTCGGCGAGGAGATCCTCGACTGGATGCAGCGCCTGACCTTCCCGGACGAGCGGGTGCAGACCCTGGTGCGCGGGGTGACCCGGATCCACGTCGTCGAGGAGGCCCGCCACGTGCGGTACGCCCGCGAGGAGCTGCGCCGCCAGATGGCGACCGCCCCGCGCTGGGAGCAGGAGTTCACCCGGCTGAGCTGCGGGGAGGCCGCCCGGGTCTTCTCCACCTGCTTCGTCAACCCCGGGGTGTACGAGGCCGTGGGCCTGGACCGCCGGCAGGCCGTCGCCCAGGTGCGGGCGAGCGGGCACCGGCAGGAGGTCATGCGATCCGGGGCGAAGCGGCTCACCGACTTCCTCGACGACATCGGCGTGCTGCGCGGGCCGGGCCGCCGCCTCTGGAAGTCCTCGGGCCTGCTCGCCTGAGGGGGACGCTCCGCGGCTACGCTGCGGACATGACCAGCGCCGCCACTCCCGCGTACCGCAGGCTCACCGTCGAGGAGCGGCGCGGGCAGCTGCTCGACGCCGCCCTGGGGCTCTTCGCCCACCGGACGCCCGAGGACGTCTCCCTCGACGACGTCGCCGAGGCGGCCGGCGTCTCGCGGCCCCTCGTCTACCGGTACTTCCCCGGCGGCAAGCAGCAGCTGTACGAGGCCGCCCTGCGGTCCTCCGCCGACGCCCTGAACCACTGCTTCACCGAGCCGCAGGACGGGCCGCCCACGGAGCGGCTCGGCCGGGTGCTCGACCGGTACCTGGCCTTCGTCGACGAGCACGACGCCGGGTTCAGCGCCCTGCTGCGCGGCGGCAGCGTCGCCGAGACCTCCCGGACCAGCGCGATCGTCGACGAGGTGCGCCGGGCCGCCGCCGAGCAGATCCTCGTCCACCTCGGGGCGGAGCGGCCGGGCCCCCGGCTCTCGCTGCTGGTCCGCACGTGGATCGCCGCCGTGGAGGCGGCCTCGCTCATCTGGCTCGACGAGGAGAAGCAGCCGCCGGCCCGGGAGCTGCGGGAATGGCTCGTCGACCACCTCGTCGCCCTCCTCGCGGCGACGTCGGCGAGCGACGCGGAGACGGCGGGGGTCGTCCGGCGGCTCCTCGCGCAGGAGACGGCCACCGGCCCGGTGGCGACGCTCGCCCGCAAGGTGATCCCGGTGGTCGGCGAGGCGGCGCACCTGCTGTGAGCCGGTGCCGGAGGCCGCCCGGGAGAGACTGGAGGGGTGAAGAGCGAGAACACCCCCTTCCGCGGCGGCCCCCTCGACGGCCGGGTCCTGCCGATCCTCCTCGGCCCGACCGGCCACCCGCCGAAGTGGTACGAGGTCCCGGTCCCGGCCCGCGACGGGCGCCCGCCGGCCCTGTACGCCTACCGGCGCGAACCGGCGGGGTACACGAAGCGCCTCGGCCTCCAGCGCGGCTGGGTCTACCAGTACGCCCCCGAGGGCCGCGAGCGGCGCGAACTGAAGTGGCCGTGGTCCAAGCCGAGCGGCGCCCCCGCGCAGGACGCTGAGCCGAACGGGTGAGGGCGCCGGACGCGCCCCGGTTCGTACGGTAATCGGATGAAGTGACGCGTCATCATCCCCATGGAGGTGGTGACGTGTCACGAAGGCTGCTGCGCACGGTCTGCACGGGGGCCCTCGCCGCCGCGACCGCGCTCACCGGGGCGCTCCCGGCCGCGGGCACCGCCCTGCCCGACCCGCCCTCGGACTCCCCGGCGGAAGCCCCCATCGCCTGGGCCGACCCGTCGGCGGAACCGGTGGGCCCGGTCGACCCGTCGGCCGTCCCGACCACGGATCCGACCACGGATCCGACCCGCCCGGTCGCCCCCCTCGCCCCGACGGCCGACCCCGCCGATCCGCTCGGTCCGCCCGCCCCGCCGACCGACCCGGCGACCCCCCTCGCCCCGGCCGGCCCCCTCGACCCGACCGCCTCGGCGCCCCCCTCCGCCCGTCCCTCCACCACCCCGCCCGACGACGACGCCGCCGCCCTCCCCCCACCCGGCGGCGACTCCGTGACCGGCCTCCTCACCCGGCTGCGCGCGCTGTACCAGCAGGCCGAGGAGGCCACCGAGCGGTTCAACGCCGCCGAGGAGGCACTGAAGGTCCAGACGGCCGACACCAGGAAGGTCACGGCCCGGCTCACCGCCGCCCGTACCGCCCTCGCCCAGGGGCGCGCGGAGGCGGGACGGATCGCCCGGGAGCAGTACCAGGGGAGGTCCGAGTTCTCCTCGTACGTGCGGCTGCTGTTCTCGCCGGACCCCCAGTCGGCGCTCGACCAGGGGCACCTGATGGCCCGCGCGGCCCGCGGCCGGGCCACCGCCGTCGAACGGCTCGAAGGGGCCGAACGGAAGGCCGACGCCCTCGCGAGCGCCTCGCGCAAGGCCCTGGACCGGCAGCAGACCCTGGCGGCGGCGCAACGCACCCGGCGCGACGAGGTGACGCGCAGGCTGCGGGAGGTGGAGAAGCTGCTCGCCGGCCTCTCGCCGGAGCAACTCGCCCGGCTCACCGAGCTGGAGCGCGTCCAGACCGCGGGCGCGCAGCGCGAACTGCTCGACTCCGGCGTCCTGGACGGCACCCGCACGCCCTCGCGGGCGGGCGCGGACGCACTGCGCTTCGCGGTGGGCGAGATCGGCAAGCCGTACGAGTGGGGGGCGGAGGGCCCCGACTCGTACGACTGCTCGGGGCTGACCCAGCGGGCGTGGGCGGCGGCGGGGCGGGAGATCCCGCGCACCAGCCAGGAGCAGTGGGCGACCCTGCCCCGCGTCGCGCTCACCGAACTGCGCCCCGGCGACCTGGTCGTGTACTTCCCGGGCGCCACCCATGTGGCGCTCTACCTCGGCGGCGGCCTGGTCGTACAGGCGCCGCGCCCCGGCGGCAAGGTGAAGGTCTCCCCCGTCGCGGCGAACCCCCTGCTCGGAGCCGTACGCCCCGATCCGAGCGGCCGGGCCCTGGCCGCCTACACCCCGCCCGACCTCCCCCCGAACGCCACGGCCGGAGCGGACGAGGGCTTCGACCGGGGCTGAACTCCCCCTCCCCGCAGGGACCTTGCCTCGACGAGGCACCGACCGCCGGTTTCGCCGCCGGCCGCCTCACCGTCCGCCACGCCGAGCGGTCACGGCCCTACTCGAAGAGCGTGATCACCCCGATCACCCAGACCGCCGCGAACGCCACACACCCCACCAGGCACCCGAGCCCCATCAGCACCCCGCCGACACTCCACCCGTCGGCGCCGGGCGCGTGTTCCCCGTCGTCCTCCCCGTCGTCCTCGTAGGAGGCCGGTTCGTCCCAGTCGACCGCGCGCCCCCGCTCCTGCTCGCGCGCGGTCCGCAGCGCCACGAGCCGCTCCTCGGCGACGACCGTCGCCGCCAGCGCCTCCGGCCCCCGCCACGCGAGCGCCTTCATCCGCCACCCCGTGGACCCGTACCTCTCCTCGAACGCCGCCGTCTCGTCCTCCCGCCGGTCCTCTTCGAGGTACATCCACCGCCCCGCCTCCGCCACGTCCCCGTACAGCCGGTACACCTCGCCGAGCCTGCGCCGGAGCGTCAGGTCCCACGGAAAGGACGAGACCAGGCCGCGCAGGCGCTGACGCGCCATGGGCACGCGTCCGGCCGCCAGGTCGGCATCCACACGGGCAAGGGTGTTCGAGAGGGACATGTCCCTCATCCTGGATCACCGGCACCCCGCCGATCGACCCGATTTCGGAGCCCCCCTGCCGCCCCGGCACCGGCCCCCGCCGACGGCTTCCCTCCGACCGTCCGGCTAGGCCTTCGGAACCGCCGCTCCGACAAGGATGCCGAGACCCGAGGCCCCGTACAGCGCGTTCTCGTAGCCGGCCTGCGTCGCCGCAGCCGCGCCCGACGTGGCACTCGACGTGCCCGCCGGGACGGTGGTGGTGGCGGCCGTGCCGGGTGCGACGGCCGCGGTCGGGGCCGGGCGCCCTGACGCCGCGTTCAGCACGCCCTGCAAGGCCGCGTAGGCGAAGTTCTCCAGAGGGGCCACGGTACTCGTGAGGACGCCGGAGCCGGTCTCCGTGGCAGTGGCGAGGGGCGCGGCGGCGGCCTGAGCGGCGGCCGAACCCAGGATTGCCCCGACAAGGGCGAGGGAGGCGACGGTACGTCGCAAGGTGATCTTCACGCCCGCACGAACGCCCGAACCCCTGAATGGTCACGTTCCGTCACCCGGACGCGGCGCCGTTCGCGTGACGGATCCCCCAGGCCGGTGAACGGACCCGGGGGAAGGTGACCGCCGACCGCCGCATCGCGGACCGACGGTGCGTCAGCCCGCGGAGACCGACGCCAGGTAGGCGGACGTCTTCTCCGGGTCGAAGAAGAAGTTCTCGAAGTCGGAGGGGTCGTTGAAGCCGTTGGCGAAGCGGTCGGCGACGGGCGGGAGCTGGCCGGCGGCGCCGAGGAGGTTGAGGACGTGCTCCGGCGGCGGGGACAGCATGGCGTTCGTCCACTTGGTGACGTGCTGGGCCGTCTGCCAGTAGCGGTCGAAGGCGCCCTGCATCCACTCCTCGTCGAAGGGCTTGTCGCCCTGCTCGACGATGGCGGCGAGGTAGGCGGCGGCGCACTTGGCCGCCGAGTTGGAGCCCTGGCCGGTGATCGGGTCGTTGGCGACGACGACGTCCGCGACGCCGAGGACCAGGCCGCCGCCGGGGAGCCGGCCGATCGGGTTGCGGACCGTCGGCGCGTACCGGCCGGCGAGGGTGCCGCCCGCGTCGGTGAGCTCGACCCTGGTGGCCCGGGCGTACTCCCACGGCGTGAACTTCTCCATCAGCTCCAGCGTGAGCGCCAGGTGCTCGGAGGGGTCCTTGACGCCCTGGAAGGCGTCGAGCGGACCGCCGGGGACGCCCTCCCAGAAGAGGATGTCGGCACGGCCGCCGGTGGTGAGGGTCGGCATGACGAAGAGCTCGCCGACGCCCGGCACCACGTTGCAGCGGACCGCGTCGAAGTCGGGGTGCTCGGGGCGCGGGCCGAGGCCGTGGACGTACGCGACGGCCAGCGCGCGCTGCGGCTCGGAGTACGGCGAACGGGACGCGTCCCGGCCGAACATGGAGACCAGCTCGCCCTTGCCCGCGGCGACGAGCACCAGGTCGTAGCTGCGGGAGAAGTAGTCCAGGTCTCCGACGGCCACGCCGTGTATCACCAGCTGGCCGCCGCGCTGGGCGAAGGTCTCCATCCAGCCGGCCATCTTCACGCGCTGGTCGACGGACTGGGCGTACCCGTCCAGCTTCCCGACCCAGTCGATCACCCGGGCGGAGTCGGGGCCGGCGACGGAGACGCCGAGGCCCTCGATGCGCGGCGCCTGGGACTCCCAGAAGTTGATCCCCAGGTCCCGCTCGTGCTGGAGCGCGGTGTCGAACATGCACTGGGTGGACATGACGCGGCCGGACCGGATCTCGTCCGCCGTCCGGTTCGACATGAGGGTGACCTCGTACCCCTGCGACTGGAGTCCGAGGGCGAGCTGCAGGCCGGACTGGCCCGCGCCGACTATGAGTATCTTCCGCATGGCTGGTGCTCCTGGCGACTGTGACCGACGGGGACGGCTATTCGGGGGTGGCTTCGAGCGCGTGCGCGACCATCGCGAGCAGGCTCTCGACGACGCTGTAGCGCTTGCGCGCATCCATGATCACCACGGGGACGTCCGTGGAGACGGTCAGGGCCTCCCTGACGTCCTCCGGCTCGAACGCCTCGGTGCCCTCGAAGTGGTTGACGGCCACGATGTACGGCAGTCCGCAGCTCTCGAAGTAGTCGAGGGCCGGGAAGCAGTCCGTGAGCCGCCGGGTGTCGGCCAGCACGATCGCGCCGATCGCACCGCGCACCAGGTCGTCCCACATGAACCAGAAGCGCTGCTGCCCCGGCGTACCGAAGACGTACAGCACCAGGTCGTCGTCGAGCGTGATCCGGCCGAAGTCCATCGCGACCGTGGTGGTGAGCTTGTCCGGCGTCGCCGTGAGGTCGTCGGTGCCCTCGCTCGCCCGGGTCATCAGCGCCTCGGTCTGGAGCGGGGTGATCTCCGAGACCGCGCGGACGAACGTGGTCTTGCCGACGCCGAAGCCGCCCGCGACGACGATCTTCGTCGCGATCGGGGCGCGGGTGTGGTCGAGCTGCCAGTCCTGGGCGCCGTCCTCGGCGTCCGGCCCGGGTATGCCCGGTTCACGGGCACCCGGGGCAAACAGGTCGGCCTGGGGCTGCGCGGGAATGCCCGCGACCGCCGGTGATTCGGAGACGGCGGAGGCGTCAGAGACGACGGAGTCCACTCAGCACCCTTTCGAGGAGCGCGCGGTCGGGCTGGCCGGTGCCGTGACCGGTCCCGTACACACGGATCTTTCCCTGGTCGGCCAGGTCGCTGAGCAGCACCCGGACGACCCCCAACGGCATCTTGAGAAGCGCCGAGATCTCCGCGACCGTCCGCATCCTGCGGCAGATCTCGACGATGGCCCGCATCTCCGGCATCAGACCGCGGGCCAGGGGCCCGCCGTCCGTCAGGACCTTGCGGGCGGCGGGCGCTTCGAGCGCCGCCACGAAGGTCTCGACGAGCAGGATGTGCCCGAAGCGGGTCCGGCCGCCGGTCAGCGAGTAGGGGCGCACGCGCGCGGGGCGCCGCCCCTCCCCCCGTACCGGCAGCCTGTGGGCGTGATGGGCCGAGGACATGGACGTCATCGGGGGCTCTCCATCGACTTGCGCAGCTCGCTGCGGACTTCGGGGGTGAGGACGTGTCCGGCGCGGCCCACGAAGAGCGCCATGTGGTACGCCACGACGCTCATGTCGCAGTCGGGCGTGGCGTGCACGCCGAGCAGCGAGCCGTCGCTGATCGACATCACGAAGACGCTGCCGTCCTCCATCGCCACCATGGTCTGCTTGACCCCGCCGCCGTCCATCAGCCGGGCGGCGCCGATGGTCAGGCTGCCGATGCCGGAGACGATGGTGGCCAGGTCGGCGCTGGAGCCGCGCGGCCCGCCCGGGCGGGCGGGTTCGTCGGCGGCCGTCGCGGCCTCCTGGACAGCCGGGTCGGACGAGAGCAGCAGGAGGCCGTCGGAGGAGACCACGGCGACCGAGCGGACGCCGGGCACCTCCTCGACCAGATTGCCCAGCAGCCATTGCAGGTTGCGGGCCTCCGTGCTCAGTCCGAACGTTCCCGTCGCGGTCAACTGCGTGCCTCCTCGACTGTGTCCCCCGCCGTCTCCCCTGTACGTGCAGTCCTTATGGCCTCGGTCCCCGCCGTGTCCATCCGCTCCGTGCCCAACTCGGCCTCCACGTCGCGTCGTCCGGCCTTGGCTCCCTGGTGGAAGCCGCCGAGGCGCCGTCGCAGCGCCTCCGCGTCCACGCCGCTCTTACGGGTGGTGGCGGCGGTGCCGGGCTGACGGACCACCTGCGGGGTCCGCTTCGGCAGGCCCTTGTCGGTGACCCGCTCCCACTGCGCGGGGCGCGGCCCGGGCACCGCCGGGTCGATCGCCGGATCGGTCACCGGGTCGGTCACCGGCACGGGCTCGGGCTCGACGGCCGCCGGGGCGTCCACACGGTGGGCGGCCTCGACGTGCTCGGCCGCGCGCTCGTGGGCGTCCGGCTCCGGCGGCGGGTCGGGCAGCCGCACCTGGAGCGTGGTCTCGGAGACGGACTCCCCGAGGGGGGCGTAGGCGGGCTCGGGCTCGGGTGCGTACACCGGCTCGGGCTCCGGGGCGTACTCCGGCTCGGGCTCGGAGGCGTACACCGGCTCGGAGGCGTACTCCTGCTCGGCTCCCGGCTCGGGGGCCTCTTCCGGCTCCGGCCTGTACTCCGGCTCGGAGGCGTACTCGCCCTCCGGGCTGTGCTCCCGCTCCGGGCTGTACTCCCGCTCCCGGCTGTACTCCTGATCCAGGCTGTACTCCGGCTCTGGTTCGGGGGTGCGGGCGGTCACCTCGCCCGCCGCCTCCGCCGCGAGGATGGCCCGCTCGGCGGCCTCGACGAGGGGGTCGCGGGTGCGGGACGGCAGGGTGTTGGAGTTGGCCTCCGCGGCCGAGCCGGGGAGCTGGATCACGGGGGCCGCGCCCGCCACCCGTACGGGGTGGGACACGGTGGCCGGCGGGGCGGTGGGCAGCAGGGGCAGCGGGAGGACCACGACGGCCGCCGTGCCGCCCGGCTGCTGCTCGCGGAGCTCGACGCGCACGCCGTGGCGGGCGGCGAGCAGGGCGATGACCCGCATGCCGAGGCCCTCGCCGTCGAAGGCGTCCGGATCGGCCTCGGCCAGCCGGGCGTTGAGCTCGGCGAACCGGGAGGCGGTCATGCCGATGCCCGCGTCCTGCACGGAGAGCATCACCTCGCCGGTCTCCAGGAGCCAGCCGGAGAGCTGGACCTCGGCGTCGGGCGGCGAGAAGGAGGTGGCGTTCTCCAGCAGCTCCGCGACCAGGTGGCTGAGGTCGTCCGCGGCGAAGCCGGCGACCTGGGCGTGCGGCGGCAGGGACTGGATGGTCACCCGCTCGTACCGCTCGATCTCGCTGACGGCGGCGCGCAGGACGTCGACCAGCGGGACGGGTCCCGCGTGCCCGTGGACGTGCTCGTGGCCGGCGAGGACGAGGAGGTTCTCGCTGTGGCGGCGCATGACCGTCGCCAGGTGGTCGAGCTTGAACAGGGTGCCGAGGCGGTCCGGGTCCTGCTCGCGCTCCTCCAGCTTCTCGATGACGGCGAGCTGGCGCTCGACGAGCCCGAGGCTGCGCAGCGAGAGGTTGACGAAGGTGTGGTGGACGGTGCTCCGGAGCCGTTCGAGGTCGGCGGTCAGGAGCGCGACGCGGCCCTGGAGGTCCGCGCGCTGGGCGGCGAGCTCGGCGCCGACGGCCTCCTTGGCCGCGGCGAGGTCGGCCCGCTCGTCGGTGAGCCGCTCGGTGTGCGCGGCGAGGCCCGAGAGCTTGCCGTGCAGGGTGTTGAGGGAGCGCACGACCTGGGCGAACTCGTCGTTGCGGCCGGTGAAGCGGACCGGCTCCTCCGTCTGCGGCGCCGGGGCGGCGGCGAGCCGGGCGGCACCGATGCGGAGGACGGCGAGGGGCCGGGTGAGGGTGCGGGCGACGTAGGTGGAGATGCCGATCGCGACCAGGAAGCAGCCGGCGAGGTAGGCGAGGCGCAGTTCGAGGGCGGTGACGTCGTCGTCGCGGAGCCCGCCGAGCCGCTCGACGCGCGCGGTGGCGAGGGCGGACTCGACGCCGCGCATCTGCTCGATGCGGGCGGAGAGGGCGGCCTCCAGGCCGGCCGGGTCGGTCGCGCGCTCGGCCTCGGTGAGGCGGGGCTGGTCGGTGAGGGCCGCGAGCGAGCGTTCGGCGCTCTTGACGTCGGGGCCGGTGACGGTGGCGGCGAGGGAGTCGCGGGCGGCGGATCCGGCGGCCTGGTCGAAGTCGCCGAGGGCGGCGAGTTCGCGGACGCGGGCCAGCTGGGCGGCGGCGGTGAGGGCGTCGCGGGCGCGGGCGGCCTCCGCGGCCCCTTCGGGCACGTCGGCGACGTAGGTGCCGGACGTGGCGTCGTAGTGGACTTCCCCGGTGGGTTCGGGCTGCGGCACGGCGAGCGCGGCGAGGAGCAGGCCGCGGGTGGCGGAGGCCTGTTCGACGGCGCGGCCGAGGGCGGCCGGGGCGCGGGTGGCCTCGGTGAGCGAGGCGTCGGCGGCGCGGGCCGGGGTCTTGTCGGCGAGCTCGTCGGCGAGGGCCTGGAGCTTGGTGATGACGTCCGAGTACGCCTTGTGGGCCTCCAGGGCCGTGCCCTTGCCGGTGAGGGCGGCACGGCGGATGGAGGGCACGCCCGCGAGGTCCCGCCGGAGTTCGGTGGGGGCGGCGGGCCGGATCTCGTCTATCTGCCGGTCGACGCGGGTGGAGCGGGTGTCGGTGATCTGGCGCCGGTGCTTGGCGTCGCCGGTCTGGGCGTCGCGGCCGGCCGCGATGTACGCGACGACCTCGTCGCGCTCGTCGGCGAGGGAGTGCGCCAGGGTGACGGCCTGCCGGTCGAGCTCGGCGAGCGTGACCAGGTTCTGGGAGTCGGTCAGCTCGGCGGAGGCCGTGAGGACCGCGGGGGCCCCGGCGGCCAGGACGGTGACGCCGACGAGGGCGACGCCGGCGACCAGGCGGTTGCGGACGCGCTTGGAGCGTCCCGCGGGGGTCTTGGGCTGTGCGGTCGGCGTGGCGACGCCGTCCGGGGTCGGCTCCGCACCGGGGGCCTGGCTCCGCGTGCCGTTCTTGCTCCGAGGCCGCTTCATCTGCACCGGTGCTCGCATTCTTGACTCGTCCGCCCACAAAGCAGAGGTGACGACCGGTCACATGGAGCGCCCCCACCCCTGGTACGGCTTCCGACCATTCCAGCGCTTCTGGGAAGGGGGCGCGCATCGGCCGCTCCGCCACCCGAACGAGTGAACAACATTCACGAGTTGGCAAACAACTTCCGCGGGCGCGTCCCGCGGGCCCCCACGGGCCCCCGGTTGGATCTTCCGGGCGGGCTTTGGCAGGATGCCCGCCCGCAGCTCCCCGGAGCTGTCCGTTCCGCCTCGCGCGGCACGGCCGGCCCTTTGGTACAGGCCATTTCCGGTCGTTTGCGGGTTCCGTGAAGGAGCGCGCGGCCGCCGGATCGCGGGCGGGCACACTGGGCCTCATGCGCAACGACGTCGCCACCCTCCCCGGCAGCCCCGAACGCCCCAACGAGGACTGGGTGGCCGCTGCTCTGCCCGCTTCGGGGCGCGGGGGAACCGTCGTCCTGCTCGACGGCGTCACACCCCCCGCGGGTGATGACGGTTGTGTGCACACCGTGCCCTGGTTCACCGCGCGCCTCGGTGGGGCTTTGACCGAACTGTCCGCTTCCCGCCCGGACATGCCCCTGTCCGAGATCCTGTCGCGGGCAATCCGGCGCACCGCGGACGCCCATCGACACACCTGTGACCTTTCTCACGTGCGAACGCCTCAGGCGACCGTGGTCCTCGCGCGTTGGGACGCGACCTCGGTCGAGCACCTCGTCCTCTCGGACTCCGCCCTCCTCCTGGAGGCACCGGACGGCACGGTGCGGGCGGTGCTCGACGACCGGCTCGACCGCGTGCCGGACGAGGTCCGGCGCTCCCTCGCGGCGACGGACCGGCTTCGCAATCGGGAGGGCGGCTTCTTCACCGCCGCCGCCGATCCCGCGGTCGCCGCGCGCGCGGTGACCGGCACGACCCCCCGTGCCGGGGTGCGGTCCCTCGCCGCGCTCACGGACGGGGCGAGCCGCTGGGTGGAGCTCTTCGGCGCCGGCGACTGGTCGGACTGCCTCGGCGTCCTCCGCGAGGAAGGCCCCGCGGGTCTCCTCCGCCGGGTGCGCTCGCTGGAGGCCGCCGATGCCGAGGCGGGCGGCGCCCACCGCTGGAAGCGGCACGACGACGCCACGGCGGCGTACGTGGAGCTGGGACCGCCGGAGGGGGTCAGCCCTCCGACCGTACGTTGAAGTGGTGCAGCAGCCGGGCCAGTTCCGCGACCTCCGCGCGGTCCCAGTCCACCAGCTTCCGCACGTACCGCTCCCGCCGGGCGTCCCGCACGTGCCGGAACCGGTCCCGCCCCTCCTCCGTCAGCCGCACCAGCGAGGCCCGCCCGTCGGCCGGGTCGGGGTCCCGTACGACGAGGCCGAGCACCTCCAGCGCGCGCAGCTGCCGGCTCATCGTCGCCTTGCCGACCCCGAAGTACCCGGACAGCTCCGTCGCGCGCTGCGGCCCCACCTCGTCGAGCCGCACGAACAGCCCGTACGCCGCGGGCTCCAGCTCGGGATGCACCTCCCGCGCCATCTCCCCGGACTGCGCCCGCGCCCGCCGCAGGAACACCGCCAGCTCCCGCTCCAGCGCCAGGAACTCGGGATCCACGCCGGAAGCCGCGCCGGCACCGGCCTGGGCACTGCGCACGCCGCTTCCGGGAGCCGCACCGGCCTGGGCGCTCCGCACGCCGCTTCCGGGAGCCGCACCGGCCTGGGCGCCTCGCGCGCCGTCCCCGGAGGCCCGGCCCTCACTTCCCGTACCGCTTCCGTGCACGTCAGCACCTCCCGCGTGGTCCCCGGTGGCCGCCCCGCGGCCCCGCCGCCGGTTTCCGGCGGCTGAAAGTTTCTTCCCGCCGCGGCCATCGCCGCAGCTCTTTCAGTATTTCGCAGGAGTAGACCAACGGCGGCATCCGGACCCCCTTCCGCCGGGGGGTCTACGTGCGTAGCGTCGTCGGCGGCGGATGGCTGACATGTCCACACCATGACGTGTCGGCGGTGCGTCCGCTCCCCCCCGACAGAGGTCCCCCCACCGAGCCTTTCGGAGGCACGCAATGCGTGTGCACAGATCCGGAACGACCCTCGCCGGTGCCGCGGTCGCGGCACTGGCACTCCTCCTCCCCCTCGCCGGTTCGGCCGGTGCCGCGCAGGACCCGGGCACCCGGGTCGCGCCGGCGCGCGGTTCGGCCTACATGGGCATGGGCGTGATCGCGCACGACGGGAAGGGCGTGAAGCCCGGCGGCGGCGCCGCGACGCTGGCCGCCCAGACGGAAGGCGTGGACGTCTCCAGCCACAACGGCAACGTGGCGTGGTCCACGCTGTGGAACAGCGGGGTCAAGTGGGCCTACGTCAAGGCGACGGAAGGCACGTATTACAAGAACACGTACTTCACGCAGCAGTACAACGGCTCGTACAACGTCGGCATGATCAGGGGCACGTACCACTTCGCGACCCCGGACACGACGAGCGGCGCGGCCCAGGCCGACTACTTCGTGAACAACGGGGGCGGCTGGTCGAAGGACGGCAGGACGCTGCCGGGGGTGCTCGACATCGAGTGGAACCCGTACGGCGCGACCTGCTACGGGAAGACGCAGTCCGGGATGGTCGCGTGGATCCAGGACTTCGTGAACCGGTACCGGTACCGCACCGGCCGCGACCCGGTGATCTACACGGCGACGAGCTGGTGGAAGCAGTGCACCGGCAACTCCGCGGCCTTCGCGAACACCAACCCGCTGTGGATCGCGCGGTACGCCGCCGAGGTCGGCGAACTCCCGGCCGGGTGGCCGTACTACACGATCTGGCAGTACACGTCCTCCGGCCCGACGGTCGGCGACCACAACCACTTCAACGGCGACTACTCGCGCGTACAGGCGCTGGCGAACGGCTGACCAGGCCTTCGACTCGTCGATCGGTCCGCGGCGGCTCCCCGGGTGTGCGGCACCCCGGGGGGCCGTCGCGGCTTTTTCGACCCACCCCCTTGCTCATTGGTATGGACCAATGCGAGGCTCTACGCCGGTCGCCCGGAATTCAACTTCCGTGCACCCAGCGCGCGTTGCTCGTCCCGTACTCCCCCACGCACGAGAGAGAGCCCCCGCATGGCCTCCTACCGCCGCACCTCCGCCGTCGCCGCCACCCTGTCCGCGGCCGCGCTCGTCGCCCTCACCCCCACGACGGCCGGCGCCCACGGGGCGGTCTTCAACCCCGTCAGCCGGGTGGCCGCCTGTTACGCCGAGGGCCCCGAGACGCCCAAGTCGCAGGTGTGCAAGGACCTCGTCGCCGACTCCGGCACCCAGCCGCTGTACGACTGGAACGAGGTCAACATCGCCAACGCCGACGGACAGCACCAGGCCCTCATCCCGGACGGCAAGCTCTGCTCGGCGAACCGCGCCAAGTACCGCGCGCTGGACTGGGCCCGCACCGACTGGCCCGCCACGGCCGTCGCCACCGGTTCCTTCGACTTCAAGGTCCGCGTCACCGCGCCCCACTCGGGCACCATGACGATCTACATCACCAAGGCCGGCTTCGACCCGACGCAGCCGCTCAAATGGTCGGACCTGGACGCGACCCCCGTCGCCGTCTACAACACCACCCGCACCTCGACCGACGGCTACTACAACTTCACCGGCAACCTGCCGGCCCGCACCGGCCGCCACATCGTCTACCAGGTGTGGCAGCGCAACGACAGCCCCGAGGCCTTCTACAGCTGCTCGGACGTCACCTTCGGCAGCGCCGCGGCGGCGGGCACGGGCACCCAGGCGGCCAAGGCCCCGAGCGAGGCGAAGATCGCGGCGGGCGCCGAGCTGTCCACCGTGAGCCACGCGGGCCACGGCGGCGACGAGCAGGCCCCGGCCCTCTCCGCCGAGACCGCCGCGACCCCCTCCTCGCCGCTCCCCCTGGCCCTCGCGGGCGCGGGTGCCGTCGCCGCCTTCGCGGCCGGCAGCCTGCTCCTGGGCCGCCGCCGGAACTCGTCCGCCTCCTGACGCCCCCGGGGGCGCCGGGGACACCGGGGACGCCTGGCCGTCACCGGGCGTCCCCGGCCGCCCCCGGGCGTCCCGGCGTCTCCTAGGAGCCGGACGACCGGAGCGGGAAGAGGGCGGTGAGCCGGGGTATCGCCAACCCCTCCGGCCGGGACCCCCGGAGCACCTCGTCCTCTTCCCGCTCTCCCCGCTCCTCCGCGAGCTCCTCGACCGCGTCGAGGAACTCGTCCCCCTCGTCGTCCTCCTGGCCGGTCAGCTCGTCGAACGCGTCCTGCGCGACGTAGTCGAGCTCCTCCCACTCGGGCCACTCGTCGTCGTCCCACGTGTCGGGGTGCCGGCCCGCGAGGCTCCGCACCCCGGGCACGTCGGCCAGCGCGTCCGGGTCGGCGACCACCGACGCGTACACCTCGCTCCCCTGCCCCACCAGCCAGAGCGTGAAGTAGTGGAAGCCGTCGTCCGTGCAGGCGCCGCCCTCGACCCGGTTCGCCGCGGTCCACACCGCGCGCGTGTCGGCGGTCTCGCACGCCTCTTCGAGACACACCTGGAACGCCACGCTCTCCGCGGCCGGACGCCGTATCAGCTCCTCCCGCAGCCACTCCAGCCGCTCGTCCCGGTCACCGGGGCGGCGGCTCAACTCGTCGATGAGTGCCCAGAAGGCGTCGTCGTTCATGTGTACGAGGATGCCAGCCCCGGCTGACATCCGGACACGCCGGAGCGGGGTGTCCCCGACGGACACGCCGGAGCGGGGGGTCCGTCGGGGAC
>NZ_JBHJQI010000106.1:0-29500 GCF_042262805.1 Streptomyces sp. NPDC056361 | reverse complement strand
GGACCAGGTCCCGGGCCGCCGCCCTCACGCGTACGTCGGCTCCGTCAGCGGCGCGGCACCGGCTGCCCGCTCGCCGCGTCGACCACCGTCCGCGCACCGAGCGGGTCCTCCAGGGCCACCGTCTTCGAGACCTCCACCGCCATGGCGACGCACACCCGGTCGGGATCGGTCGGGGCCTCCGTGATCCGGACCGTGACGCTCTCCGGGGTCTCCTGCGCCGCGACCGTGTACGTGCTGCACACCCCGCCCCAGAACGTGACGGTCAGCTTCCGGCCGCCCTCGTCCGCCCGGTACGACTCGACCTGCCGGACCGGCGCCGTGCCCTGCTCCGGCGGCGTCGGCTTCACCGGCGGCGACAGGTACTCCGGTGCCACGGCCGTCTCGACCACCGTGTACGGCGCCGCGTCCACCGGGTCCGCCGTGAACAGCCACGCCGGTACGAGCACCCGCTCGCCCGCCACGTCCTTCGCGGCCAGCCCGAACACCGCACCCGTCACCGGGACCTCCGTCGGCGGCGCGACCTCCGCGATCGACTGGCAGGGCGCGGCCGGGGCGTCGCCCTTCCCGCCGCCGTCGACGCCCGCCGGGTCGCCCTTGCCGTTCCCGTCGACGCCCGCCGGCGGGTCCGTGGCGCAGCCGCCGATGCGGACCGGGCCGGTGCCCTTCGACTTCTCGTTCAGCTCGGCGAGCGCCTTCGCCGCCCCGATCACCGGGTACGTGGCTCCCTCCGCGGGCTCGTCCAGCATCCCGCTGCCGGCGACCGCCCGGCCGTCAGGGCCGATGTGCAGCCCCGTCGACCAGCCGTAGGTCGGCAGTCCGCCGATCACGGGGTCGGCGTTGACCACCCGCACCGAGCCGTCCATGACCTGCGACGCGGTCACCTTCGCGTCGTCCTGCCCGAGCACCTTCAGGATCGGTGCCGCCGCCGCCCTCGCCGCCGCCTCGCTCACCGGGGAGCCGCCGCGCGACGGCTTCGCCTCGCCAGGCGGCGGGCAGGCCTTGCCCTTGAGGCAGGTGTCGCCGACCGGACCGCCGTCGTACCAGGAGTACGTCCAGTTCCCCGGCGCCTTCCGCGCCACGTCGAGACGCGGCCCCGAACCGTCCTTCTCCGGACGGATCGTCCAGACCTGGCCGTCGAGGACCGGGCTGCCGGAGATGCCCAGCGCTTCGGCCAGCCTGGTCACCTCGGCCGAGGTGACCAGGCCCTCGGGCCGGTGGACCGCGGCCGAGGAGGGCCCATGGGGGAGTGGGCCCTTGGCTGTGTAGACGGTCCCCTGGGGGCCACCGCCCGGGTCCGGCTCACCCGGCGCGATGCCGGCGCCGCCGTTGCCGCCCTCCAGGCGCAGGGGCGGCGGCGAGCCGGCCGCGTCGGCGGCCGCGCCGCCCGCCCCGGCTGGCGTCGCCTCGCCGGACGCCGTCGCGGCGAGGTAGACCCCGCCGCCACCGGCGAGCAGCACTCCCGCCGCCACCGAGGCGGCGATGACGTTCCGTCGCCTCCGTACGTTCTCCGTACCGCTCACCGCAACGCTCCCTCGTCTCGATCGGACGGAGGTGGGACGGAGCGGGCGGGCGGACGGTTCCGTCCGTCAGCCGCCGTACTCGGCGGTCGCGTCGATCAGCCGGGCCGAGGCGTCCGGCACGACCACCCCGTGGATCAGGGCGGGGGAGACCGGAGCGGGCGCGGGAGCGACCGGGGAGACCCAGTGCGGGGCCATCCGAGCGCCGTCCCCGCACAGCTGGGCGAGGCTCAACTCGGACTCGTGTCGCTCGCGAGGAGCGGGGTAGGTGGTCATGGCCGCACCGTATGCACCGCACCGCTCCGGAGAAAAGACCTACTCTGGGGTAGTTTCCACTGTTCGGCAGGGCACCGCCCAACCGGTAGCGTGAACTGTCATTACCGCCTTCCCGCAGGAGCGCCCCGCCGTGCGTATCGCAGTCACCGGCTCCATCGCCACCGACCACCTCATGACCTTCCCCGGCCGGTTCGCCGACCAGCTCGTGGCCGACCAGCTCCACACGGTGTCCCTCTCCTTCCTCGTGGACAACCTCGACGTGCGCCGGGGAGGCGTCGCCGCCAACATCTGCTTCGGCATGGGCCAGCTCGGCAGCCGCCCCGTCCTGGTCGGCGCAGCCGGCTTCGACTTCGACGAGTACCGCGCCTGGCTCGACCGGCACGGCGTCGACACCGGCTCGGTGCGCATCTCCGAGGTCCTCCACACCGCCCGCTTCGTCTGCACCACGGACCAGGACCACAACCAGATCGGCTCCTTCTACACGGGCGCGATGAGCGAGGCCCGGCTGATCGAGCTCAAGGCCGTCGCCGACCGCGTCGGCGGCCTCGACCTCGTCCTCATCGGCGCCGACGACCCCGAGGCGATGCTCCGCCACACGGAGGAGTGCAAGGCCCGCGAGATCCCCTTCGCCGCCGACTTCTCCCAGCAGATCGCGCGCATGGACGGCGAGGAGATCCGCACGCTCCTCGACGGTGCCACCTACCTCTTCTCCAACGAGTACGAGAAGGGCCTCATCGAGTCCAAGACCGGCTGGACCGACGCCGAGATCCTCTCCCGCGTCGGCCACCGCATCACCACGCTCGGCTCGCGCGGCGTCCGCATCGAGCGCGTCGGCGAGACGCCGATCGAGGTCGCCTGCCCCGAGGAGAACGCCAAGGTCGACCCGACCGGCGTCGGCGACGCCTTCCGTGCCGGCTTCCTCACCGGGCTCTCCTGGGGCGTCGGCCTCGAGCGCGCGGCGCAGCTCGGCTGCATGCTCGCCACGCTCGTCATCGAGACGCTCGGGACCCAGGAGTACACCCTCGCCCGCGCCAACTTCATCGACCGCTTCACCAAGGCCTACGGCGACCCCGCCACCGCCGACCTCCACCCCCACCTCCCCTAACCCACCCCGGGGCGTCGCTCCCGGCCCACCCCACTGCGGGCATTCCTTCCACCGGGACGACACCCACCCCGGCCCCGCCCGGCCGGCCCCGCCCCGTTGTGGGCATTCGTTCCGCTGGGGCGGAACGGGTGGGCACAACGGACGGCGCCCCCTGCCGGGCCTAGGCTTCCGTGCCTGAACCCGCACCGGATGCGCGCCGAGCAATGGGTGCAGGTTCAGGCACAAGGGGCGGAGGCGCCGCCAAGGGCGTCGTCCCGTGTGCCCACCCGTCCCGCCCCAGCGGGACGATTGCCCACACGGCGGTGGGCGACGGGCGCCGGGCGACGGCGGGCACAGGCAGGTGCGGTGCCGCCGGCGCACGGCGACGGACGCGGGGGCGCGGGCCCACGCGGTGGGCGGCGGGCGCAGCCCGCACGAGGTGGCGGGCGCGTGCCCACAAGGCGGCGCAGCATGCGCGGGGCGCAGGTCCACGCCGGCGCGGGCCCGCGCGGCGGGAGGCCGCGGACCGGGTGGCGGAAGGGGATGCCCGGTCGCACGCCGCCGCGGGCCGAGCACGGTGATCGAGCGGCGCGCGCCGGGTTCAGGAGAGCCGGCGGACGACGTACGCGGAGCCACCCCCGGCGGCCGGGCTCTCACCGACGTACTCCTGCCCCCGCATCTCGCACCAGGCGGGAATGTCGAGCCGGGCCGCGGCGTCGTCGGCGAGGACGGTGACGGTCCCGCCGAGGGGGACGTCGGCGATGACTTTGGCGAGCTCGATGACGGGGATGGGGCAGCGCCGGCCGAGGGCGTCGACGACGAGGGAGGGGGAGTCGGAGGGGGAGTCGGAGGGGGGCGCGGCCGAGGCGGCGGAGGGCGTGGCGCCGAGGCGTTCGCGGACGGCCGCGACGACGCCGGGCAGGACGTCGAGGAAGTGGTCGACGTCGGACGCGGCGGTGCCGGCGGGGAGGGAGAGCCGGACGTTTCCTTCGCTCAGGACGCCCATCGCGCGCAGGACGTGGCTGGGTGTCAGGGTCGAGCTCGTGCAGGAGGAGCCGGAGGAGACGGAGAAGCCCTCGCGGTCCAGTTCGTGGAGGAGGGTCTCTCCGTCGACGTAGAGACAGGAGAAGGTGACGAGGTGGGGGAGCCGGCGGACCGGGTCGCCGACGACCTCGACGTCCGGAACCAGCTCGGGCACGCGTGTGCGGATGCGGTCGACCAGGCCGCGGAGGCGGGCGGCCTCGGCGGCGGCCTCGGCGCGTACCGCTCGCAGGGAGGCCGCCGCGGCGACGATCGCGGGGAGGTTCTCGAAGCCGGGGGCGCGCCCCGACTCCCGTTCGTCCGTGGGCCCTTGGGGTGCGAAGCGGACGCCCTTGCGTACGGCGAGCAGACCCACGCCCGCGGGGCCGCCCCATTTGTGGGCGCTGGCGGCTAGCAGGGACCAGCCGCCGTCGACGGGTCCCCAGCCGAGTGACTGGGCCGCGTCCACGAGCAGGGGGACGTTCGCCGCACGGCAGGCCTCGGCGACCTCGGCCACCGGCTGCTCGGTTCCGACCTCGTGGTTGGCGGACTGGAGGCACGCCAGGGCCGTGTCGGGGCCGAGCGCGGCGGCGAAGACCGCCGGGTCCACGGCGCCGGACCGTCCCACGGGTACCTCGGTCACCGTGCCGCCGGCCGCCGCGTGGGTCTCGCCCGCGTGCAGGACGGAGGAGTGTTCGACCGCCGACACCACGAGCCGGTCTCCGACGCGCCGACGCCCCGCGAGCGCCCCTGAGACCCCCGCGTGAACCGCGCGTGTCCCCGAAGGAGTGAACACGAGCTCGTCCGGGCGGCACCCCACGGCCTCCGCCGCGGCCTCCCGCGCCGCGTCGAGCAGCATCCTGGCCCGCCGCCCTTCCCGGTACAGCCGGGCCGGGTCGGCCCACCCCTCGTCCAGGGAGGCGAGCAGCGCCTGGCGGGCGACGGGGTGCAGCGGAGCGGCGGACGCGGCATCGAAGTACGGCATCCGCCCACGGTAGGCCCTGCCCCCATCCGATCCCCTCCCACCCACGTCAACACCCGTCGCGCCCCTACCCCCCGCAGCACATCCGCACCTCAGTCCGAGCCAAGGCCCGGGCCCCGCGGCCGCCCCCAGCCCCTGCCGCCCGGGTCCCGGAGAGCAACCCGCCCTCGGTCCGAACCCCTGCGGCCCGGGTCCCGGAGGACAACCCGCCCCCGTTCCCAGCCCCTGCCGCCTGGGTCCCGGAGGGCAACCCGCCCTCGGTCCCAGTCCCTGCACCCCAGGTCCCGCAGCGCACCAGCCCCGGCCCGAGCCCCCTGTGCCCCAGGTCCCGCAGCTCAACCGGCCTCTGGTCGGCGCCCTGCGCCCAGGTCCCGCAGCGCACCAGCCCCCGGCTCCAGCCCCTGCGCCCCAGGTCCCGGAGTGCACCCGGCCTCCAGGGCCGACCCAAGCGCCCCCTGGCTCCCGCGCGCATCCGGCCGACTCTCACGCCGACTCCCACGCCGATCCCCGCGCCTGCGGCACCGGCGAGCGGGGCACCGGCCCCGGCCCCCGGCACCCGGCCCCCGAGGTTGCCCCCACCTCCACCTCAACCCCACCCCAACCCCGCCCGACCCCCGAGCCAGCCCCCACCCCCTCTCCGCACCAACCTCGACGGAGACCCACCCCCACCCGCTCCCCACCCCACCCCCGGCGCTCCCGCCCCCCTCCCCGCACCGCCACCCCCGGCGCTCCCGCCCCCCTCCCCGCACCGCCACCCCCCCGGCGCCCCCGCCCTCCCGATGAGCCCCCGTCAGAAGTGGGGCGCGGCGCGTCGGCAGGCGGCCGAACGGGGGTGGGGGACCCCCCTCCGGAACGGTGGAGTCCACCCCTTCGGGGGCTCGGACGGCGCGTTGGGCACCCTCCCCGCGCGACCCCAAATAGCGTCCAGTAGGGTTTGGTCCGCATAAACATCCAAACCCCTGCCCGCGGCCGGGGCGGCGACCGACCAGCGAGACGGACGGCCGTGGCCGACCACTGCGGGCCGAGACTCTCGGGAAGGCGCTACGTGAGTCCCAACGGCTCCGACCGCTCGTCGCGGCGCCCGATGCGGCGGAAGCTGCCGCAGGTGCTGACTGCGGGCCTGATCCTGGCGACAGCCACGGGCTGCTCGTACAACTGGGAAGACTTCCCCCGCCTTGGCATGCCCACCCCCGTCACGGAAGAGGGTCCCACGATCCTCTCCCTGTGGCAGGGTTCGTGGGCCGCCGCGCTCATCACCGGAATCCTGGTGTGGGGCCTGATCCTCTGGTCCGTCATCTTCCACCGGCGGACCCGGACCAAGGTCGAGGTACCTCCGCAGACCCGTTACAACATGCCCATCGAGGCGCTGTACACGGTCACCCCGCTCATCATCGTCTCGGTGCTCTTCTACTTCACCGCACGCGACGAGTCGAAGCTCCTCGAGCTCACCCCGAAGCCGCCCCACACGGTCAACGTGGTCGGCTACCAGTGGAGCTGGGGCTTCAACTACGTCGAGAACGTGCCCGGTGTAGAGGGCGACGCCAAGACGGACAAGAACCTCGCGTCCATTCCGGACAAGTTCCTCGCGGACTTCCCGGAGAACGCGGGCGGCGTCTACGACGCCGGTATCCCCGGCGACCGTAACCCGCAGACCGGCAACCCGGGTCCGACCCTGTGGCTGCCGAAGGGCGAGAAGGTCCGGTTCGTCCTGACCTCCCGTGACGTCATCCACTCCTTCTGGGTGGTCCCCTTCCTGTTCAAGCAGGACGTCATCCCGGGTCACACCAACGTCTTCGAGGTGACTCCGAACCAGGAGGGCACCTTCCTCGGCAAGTGCGCCGAGCTCTGCGGTGTCGACCACTCCCGGATGCTCTTCAACGTCAAGGTGGTCTCTCCGGAGCGCTACCAGCAGCACCTGAAGGAGCTGGCCGAGAAGGGGCAGACCGGCTACATCCCGTCTGGCATCGAGCAGACGGACCCGGCCAGGAATGCGGAGAAGAACCAACTGTGAGCATCCACAACGAAACCCAGGGTGCCGCCGCAGCTGAGGACTCGTACGAGAACGAGCTGCCCGTACGGCGCAAGCAGCCCGGCAACGTCGTGATCAAGTGGCTGACCACCACCGACCACAAGACGATCGGGACGATGTACCTGGTCACGTCGTTCGTCTTCTTCTGCATCGGCGGACTCATGGCGCTCTTCATGCGCGCCGAGCTGGCCCGTCCGGGTACGCAGATCATGTCGAACGAGCAGTTCAACCAGGCGTTCACGATGCACGGCACGATCATGCTGCTGATGTTCGCGACGCCGCTGTTCGCCGGATTCGCGAACTGGATCATGCCGCTGCAGATCGGCGCGCCCGACGTGGCGTTCCCGCGGCTGAACATGTTCGCCTACTGGCTCTACCTGTTCGGCTCGATCATCGCGGTCGCCGGCTTCCTCACCCCGCAGGGTGCCGCCGACTTCGGCTGGTTCGCCTACTCCCCGCTGTCGGACGCCGTCCGCTCGCCGGGTGTCGGCGCCGACATGTGGATCATGGGTCTGGCCTTCTCCGGCTTCGGCACGATCCTCGGTTCGGTCAACTTCATCACCACGATCATCTGCATGCGCGCTCCGGGCATGACGATGTTCCGCATGCCGATCTTCACCTGGAACGTGCTGCTGACCGGTGTCCTGGTCCTGCTCGCCTTCCCGGTCCTGGCGGCCGCGCTGTTCGCCCTTGAGGCGGACCGCAAGTTCGGTGCCCACGTCTTCGACGCCGCCAACGGTGGCGCCCTGCTGTGGCAACACCTCTTCTGGTTCTTCGGACACCCAGAGGTGTACATCATCGCCCTGCCGTTCTTCGGCATCGTCTCCGAGGTCATCCCGGTCTTCAGCCGCAAGCCGATGTTCGGCTACATCGGTCTGGTGGCCGCGACCATCGCGATCGCCGGTCTGTCCGTGACGGTGTGGGCGCACCACATGTACGTCACGGGCGGCGTGCTCCTGCCGTTCTTCTCCTTCATGACGTTCCTCATCGCCGTACCCACCGGCGTGAAGTTCTTCAACTGGATCGGAACGATGTGGAAGGGCTCGTTGTCCTTCGAGACTCCGATGCTCTGGACGATCGGCTTCCTGATCACCTTCACCTTCGGTGGTCTGACCGGTGTCATCCTGGCCTCGCCGCCGATGGACTTCCACGTCTCCGACTCGTACTTCGTCGTCGCGCACTTCCACTACGTCGTCTTCGGCACCGTGGTCTTCGCGATGTTCGCCGGATTCCACTTCTGGTGGCCGAAGTTCACGGGCAAGATGCTGGACGAGCGGCTCGGCAAGATGACGTTCTGGACGCTGTTCATCGGCTTCCACGGCACGTTCCTGGTGCAGCACTGGCTCGGTGCCGAGGGCATGCCGCGTCGTTACGCGGACTACCTCGACGCCGACGGCTTCACCGCGCTGAACACGATCTCGACGATCTCCTCCTTCCTGCTCGGCCTGTCGATCCTGCCGTTCCTCTACAACGTCTGGAAGACCGCCAAGTACGGCAAGAAGATCGAGGTCGACGACCCGTGGGGCTACGGCCGCTCGCTCGAGTGGGCGACGTCCTGCCCGCCGCCGCGGCACAACTTCCTCACCCTGCCGCGGATCCGTTCCGAATCGCCGGCGTTCGACCTGCACCACCCTGAGATCGCCGCTCTCGACCAGCTCGAGAACAAGGGCCACGTGGCCGAGGCCCTCACGGGCGGCAAGGAGGCCGGCAAGTGAAGATCCAAGGCAAGATGTTCATCTGGCTGAGCGTCTTCATCCTTGCCATGGCGATCCTCTACGGCGTCTGGTCCAAGGAGCCGGTCGGTACGACGGCGCTCTTCCTGGCCTTCGGCCTGTCCATCATGATCGGCTACTACCTGGCCTTCACGGCCAAGCGTGTCGACGCGATGGCGCAGGACGACAAGGAGGCCGACGTCGCGGACGAGGCCGGTGAGGTGGGCTTCTTCGCCCCGCACAGCTGGCAGCCGCTCTCGCTGGCCGTCGGCGGCGCGCTCGCCTTCCTCGCCATCGCTATGGGCTGGTGGATCCTGTACTTCTCCGCCCCGCTGATCCTGGTCGGCCTCTTCGGCTGGGTCTTCGAGTTCTACCGCGGCGAGAACCAGAACCAGTAGCAGTACCCCGCTCCGCTCCGGAGCACGCAGAGGGGCCCGGACACTTCGTCACCGAAGTGCCCGGGCCCCTCTTTTGCCGCACTCGGCGCGCTGCTGCCGTAGACAGTCCTTAGCGTGAAGTCATGAACGACACGCCGCGCATTCGGACTGTTCTGAGCTGCACTCTTCTGGCCGTCACCGTCACCGCAGCCGCCACGGCGTGTGCGGGCTCCGACGGCCATCCGCTGTCGGCCGAGGCCTACGACGCGGCGGACCAGCTCGCGGTCAGCGCCCCCGCCGACGGAGCCAAGGCGGACCCCGAGAAGCCCCTGGAGATCACCGCCAAGGGCGACGACGGCCGGATCACCGACGTCACCGCCACCGACGAGTCGGGACGCCACCTCGCGGGCGAACTCACCGCGGACGGGCAGCGCTGGCGCTCCACGGTCGCCCTCGCGGCCGGCGCCCGCTACACCGTCCGGGTGGCCACGGAGGACGACGACGGCGCCCCAGGCGCCCGTACGTTCACTTTCGAGACGGCTCCGGCCAAACGGGCCCTCACCGCGACCTTCGGGCCGGAGGCGGGCACCTACGGCGTCGGGCAGCCCATCACGGCCGACCTCAGCCTCCCCGTGAAGGACCGGGCCGCCCGCGCGGTCGTCGAACGGGCCCTCAAGGTCCGCTCCACGCCCTTCGTGGAGGGCGCCTGGTACTGGGTGGACGACAAGAAACTGCACTTCCGTCCGAAGGAGTACTGGCCCGCCGGCGCCCTCGTCACGGTCACCGGAAACCTGGACGGCCTCAAGGTCGGCGACAAGCTCTACGGCGGCGCGTCCAAGCCCCTCAAGCTCACCATCGGCGACCGGATCGAGGCCGTCGCCGACGCCGGGTCCCACTACATGACCGTGAAGCGCAACGGAGAAGTGATCAATACCATTCCGGTGACCACCGGCAAACCGGGCTTCTCCACCCGAAACGGTGTCAAAGTCATCCTCGGCAAGGAGTACTACGTCCGGATGCGCGGCACCAGCATCGGGATAGCCGAGGGCAGTTCCGAGTCGTACGACCTGCCCGTCTACTACGCCACCCGGGTCACCTGGAGCGGCGAGTACGTCCACGCCGCGCCCTGGTCGGTCGGCTCGCAGGGCGTGGCGAACGTCAGCCACGGCTGTGTCGGCATGTCGACCGGGAACGCGGCCTGGTTCTACGAGACCGTCCGCGCCGGAGACGTCGTCCGCGTCGTCAACAGCATCGGCGAGACGATGGACACCTTCGGCAACGGCTTCGGCGACTGGAACCTGTCCTGGGACAAGTGGCGCAAGGGAAGCGCCCTGGTGGAGGCCGCCGGAAGCCCGGTCGCCCCCACCGAGAAGGCCCGCCTACGCCCGTCGATCTGACCGGCTCACGCGCCGATCGAGAGGCGTGAGCGCAGCAGGGACGCCAGGGACGCCGCGAACTCCACCGGTTCCACCGGAAGGGTGATCGCGGCGTCCGCGCGACTCCAGGTGGCCAGCCAGGCGTCCTGCGGGCGCCCGATGAGCAGCAGCACCGGCGGGCAGCGGAAGACCTCGTCCTTGATCTGGCGGCAGACGCCCATGCCGCCGGCGGGCACCGCCTCGCCGTCGAGGACGCAGACGTCGATGCCGCCCTCCTCCAGGCGCTTGAGCACCGCGGGCAGCGTCGCGCACTCCACGAACTCGACCGGGGGAACGTCGGCCGCCGGCCTGCGCCCGGCCGCGAGGCGTACCTGCTCGCGGGTGTTCGCGTCGTCGCTGTAGAGCAGGACCGTGGCACTCGACTGCATCGTTCCTCCGCGTGGAAGTCCGTGGGATGGTCGTCGATCGATGCGCCGGATGCTACTCCGGTCCACACCCCGTCAACACCCGTTCAACACCTGTTCGAAGGGTGCTCCGGGGTGCTTCCACTGGGCCGTTCGGGCTGGACACGGCCCCCGGACACTCCGAACGGCACCCCCCGGAGTGAGGGCGGGATAAGCGACCGACATAATGTCGGTCGTGGCGACAGTAACGACAGTAGAAACAGGGCACGCGCACCCTTCGGTCAATCGACCGAACCTCACCAGCGTCGGAACCATCATCTGGTTGAGTTCCGAGCTGATGTTCTTCGCGGCCCTCTTCGCGATGTACTTCACCCTGCGATCGGTGACGGGTCCCGAGTTCTGGGCGGAACAGGCTTCGGCCTTGAACTTCCCGTTCTCTGCGACCAACACCACGATCCTGGTGCTCTCTTCCCTCACCTGCCAGCTCGGCGTGTTCGCCGCCGAGCGGGGCGACGTGAAGAAGCTCCGGACGTGGTTCATCATCACGTTCGTGATGGGTTCGATCTTCATCGGCGGCCAGGTCTTCGAGTACACCGAGCTGGTGAAGCACGAGGGCCTCTCGCTCTCGTCGGACCCGTACGGCTCGGTGTTCTACCTGACCACCGGCTTCCACGGCCTGCACGTGACGGGCGGTCTCATCGCCTTCCTGCTGGTCCTGGGCCGGACGTACGCCGCCAAGAGGTTCACCCACGAGCAGGCAACCGCCGCCATCGTCGTGTCCTACTACTGGCACTTCGTCGATGTCGTCTGGATCGGCCTCTTCGCCACGATCTACATGATCAAGTAATCGGTCCCGCCGACACGGCGGACCGAGACATCCAGCAAGCATCGACGCAGAAGATCCTGACACCGGGGTAATCCGTGAAAAAGCTCTCCGCACGACGACGCCATCCGCTGGCGGCGGTCGTCGTCCTACTTCTCGCGCTGGCGGCCACTGGGGGGCTGTACGCCGCGTTCGCGCCCGCGGGCACGGCGAAGGCCGATGAAACCGCCCAGTCCCTCGCCATCGAGGAGGGCAAGAAGCTCTACTCCGTCGGCTGCGCCAGCTGCCACGGAACCGGCGGTCAGGGCACCTCTGACGGCCCGTCCCTCGTCGGCGTCGGCTCCGCCGCGGTCGACTTCCAGGTCGGCACGGGTCGCATGCCGGCCCAGCAGCCGGGCGCCCAGGTCCCGAAGAAGAAGGTCATCTACTCGCAGGCTGAGATCGATCAGCTCGCGGCGTACGTCGCCTCTCTCGGTGCCGGCCCGATCACGCCGACCGAGGCCCAGTACAGCCCGGAGGGTGCGGACATCGCCAAGGGTGGCGAGCTGTTCCGCACCAACTGTGCCCAGTGCCACAACTTCACCGGTGAGGGTGGCGCGCTGACCTACGGCAAGTACGCCCCGAACCTCGAAGGCGTGAGCCCGAAGCACCTCTACGAGGCCATGCAGACCGGCCCGCAGAACATGCCCTCCTTCCCGGACACGACCATGCCGGAGAAGGAGAAGAAGGACATCATCGCGTACGTCCAGGCCGTCAACAGCGACAAGGCCGACAACCCGGGCGGTCTCAAGCTCGGTGGCCTCGGCCCCGTCAGCGAGGGTCTGTTCGCCTGGGTCTTCGGTCTGGGTGCGCTGATCGCAGTTGCCATCTGGGTCGCGGCCCACACCGCTAAGGCCAAGAAGTCATGAGTAGCCAAGAGATTCCAGAAGAGAACCTGCCGGCAGGGCAGGACACCGCGCACGGCGCGGTGAAGGTCGCCGACGACCCGTTCGCCGACCCGGGCCTCCCGCCCCACAAGCCCCGCATCCAGGACATCGACGAGCGTGCCGCCCGTCGGTCCGAGCGCGCGGTCGCCTTCATGTTCACGCTGTCGATGCTGGCCACCGTCGGCTTCATCGCCTCGTACGTGATCTTCCCGGTCGACAAGATCGTGTACATCTGGCCGTTCGGCCGGGTGTCCGCGCTCAACTTCGCCCTGGGCTGGACCCTCGGTCTCGCTCTCTTCTTCATCGGCGCGGGTGCGGTCCACTGGGCCCGCACCCTGATGTCCGACGTCGAGATCGCGGACGAGCGGCACCCGATCCAGGCCGACCCGGAGACCAAGGCGAAGGTCATGGCGGACTTCGCGGCCGGTGCCGCCGAGTCGGGCATGGGCCGTCGCAAGCTCATCCGCAACACGATGTTCGGCGCGCTGTCGCTCGTCCCGCTCTCCGGCCTCGTGCTGCTGCGTGACATGGGCCCGCTGCCCGAGAAGAAGCTCCGGACCACCATGTGGGCCAAGGGTCTTCAGCTCATCAACATGAACACGAACGAGCCGCTGCGTCCCGAGGACGTCGTCGTCGGTTCGCTCACGTTCGCGATGCCCGAGGGCCTCTCGGAGCACGACCACGAGTTCCAGACCCAGATCGCCAAGGCCGCCCTGATGATCGTCCGGATCCAGCCGGAGGACATCAAGGACAAGCGCGAGCTGGAGTGGTCGCACGAGGGCATCGTCGCCTTCTCGAAGATCTGCACCCACGTGGGCTGCCCGATCTCCCTGTACGAGCAGCAGACGCACCACGTGCTCTGCCCGTGCCACCAGTCCACCTTCGACCTCTCCGACGGCGCCCGCGTCATCTTCGGCCCGGCCGGTCACGCCCTCCCGCAGCTGCGGATCGGCGTGAACGACAAGGGCTTCCTGGAGGCGCTCGGCGACTTCGACGAGCCCGTCGGTCCTGCCTTCTGGGAGCGCGGATGAGCACCGTGACCGATACGAAGAAAGCACCCGCCGGTGAGCGGGTCGCCGACTGGGCCGACGGACGCCTGGGGATCTACACGCTGGCCAAGGCCAACATGCGGAAGATCTTCCCGGACCACTGGTCCTTCATGCTGGGCGAGATCTGCCTCTACAGCTTCCTCATCATCATCCTGACGGGCGTCTATCTGACGATGTTCTTCCACCCGTCGATGAACGAGGTGGAGTACGTCGGACCGTACGTCCCGCTCCAGGGACAGCTGATGTCCGAGGCGTTCAACTCGACGATGCACATCTCGTTCGAGGTCCGCGGCGGTCTGCTCATCCGGCAGATCCACCACTGGGCGGCGCTGATCTTCCTCGCCGGCATGTTCGTGCACATGATGCGCGTCTTCTTCACGGGCGCGTTCCGCAAGCCGCGTGAGATCAACTGGCTGTTCGGCTTCCTGCTGTTCTTCCTGGGCATGTTCACCGGCTTCACCGGTTACTCGCTCCCGGACGACCTGCTCTCCGGCACCGGTGTCCGCTTCATGCAGGGCGCGATCCTGTCCGTGCCGGTCCTCGGCACGTACCTGTCGATGTTCCTGTTCGGCGGGGAGTTCCCCGGCGGCGACTTCGTGGCCCGGTTCTACTCGGCCCACGTGCTCCTGCTGCCCGGCATCATGCTCGGCCTCGTGGTGGCGCACCTCATCCTGGTGTTCTTCCACAAGCACACGCAGTTCGCCGGCCCCGGCCGCACGAACAAGAACGTCGTGGGCATGCCGCTGCTGCCGGTCTACATGGCCAAGGCCGGAGGCTTCTTCTTCCTGGTCTTCGGTGTCATCGCGGTCATCGCGGCGATCGCCTCGATCAACCCGATCTGGGCCATCGGCCCGTACCGCCCGGACCAGGTGTCCACCGGCGCCCAGCCCGACTGGTACATGGGCTTCGCCGAGGGTCTGATCCGTGTCATGCCGGGCTGGGAGATCAACCTCTGGGGCCACACGCTGGTCCTGGGCGTGATGATCCCGCTGGCGATCTTCCCGGCGGTCCTCGCCGCGATCGCGGTGTACCCGTTCATCGAGTCCTGGATCACCGGCGACAAGCGCGAGCACCACATCGCGCAGCGCCCGCGCAACGCTCCGACGCGCACTGCCTTCGGCGTCGCCTGGATCACCGCGTACATGGTCATGCTCATCGGTGGTGGAAACGACCTCTGGGCGACCCACTTCCACCTGTCGCTGAACTCGATCACCTGGTTCGTCCGGATCTTCTTCTTCGTCGGACCGGTCCTCGCGTTCATCGCCACCAAGCGGATCTGCCTCGGCCTCCAGCGCCGCGACAAGGACAAGGTGCTGCACGGTCGCGAGTCGGGCATCATCAAGCGCCTGCCGCACGGTGAGTTCGTCGAGGTCCACGAGCCGCTCAGCCAGGGCGAACTGCACCGCCTCACCGCGCACGAGCAGTACGACGCGGCGGAGCTTCCGCCGGCCGTCGACGAGAACGGCGTGGAGCGCAAGGTCGGTGCCCTGGAGAAGCTCCGGGTCAAGCTCAACAAGGGCTACTACGGCGGCGACAGCCAGATCGCCAAGCCGACGGCCGAGGAGTACAAGGAGATCCAGAGCGGCCACGGCCACCACTGATCACCTTGACCTCCTGACTTCCTGAAGGTCGCCACGGCGAGAGCCCCGTCCATTCGATGGACGGGGCTCTTTGCCGTCCCCCCGGCTCGATAGGGTGGGTGCGTACCCGTCACGATCATCAGGAGCCGTCATGAGCGCTGCGACCCCCGCTGGAGGACCTACGTCGGCGGGCCGCTCCTGGCCCGTCCTCCTGAACGGCCTGCTCGACGGCAGGGACCTCACCGCCGACGACACGGCCTGGGCGATGGACCTGATCATGAGCGGCGAGGCGACCGACGCCCAGATCGCCGGATTCATGGTGGCGCTGCGGGCCAAGGGCGAGACCGTGCAGGAGATCGCCGGCCTCGTGCGGACCATGTACGCGCACGCCAACGTGATCGAGGTGCCCGGTCCCGCCGTGGACATCGTCGGCACCGGCGGCGACGGCGCCAAGACGGTGAACATCTCCACCATGGCGTCGATCGTGGTCGCCGGCACGGGCACGAAGGTCGTCAAGCACGGCAACCGCGCCGCGTCCTCCGCCTCCGGCTCCTCCGACGTCCTGGAGAAGCTCGGCATCAATCTGCACCTCACCCCGCAGCGGGTCGCCGAGGTCGCCGAGGAAGCCGGCATCACCATCTGCTTCGCGGTGAAGTTCCACCCGTCGCTGCGGCACGTCGCCGCGGCGCGCGGCCAGCTGGGCATCCGGACGACCTTCAACGTCCTCGGCCCGCTGACCAACCCGGCCAAGGTGAAGGCCCAGGCCGTCGGGGTCGCCGACCCGCGCATGGCGCCGATCGTGGCCGGAGTCCTCGCCGAGCGCGGCAACTCCGCCCTGGTCTTCCGCGGCGACGACGGCCTGGACGAGCTGACGACCACGGCCACCTCGCGGGTCTGGGTGGTCCGGGACGGCGCCGTCGCCGAGGAGCGCTTCGACCCGCGGGACGTCGGCATCGAGCTCGTGCCCCTGGAGGCCCTGCGCGGCGCGGACGCCTCGTACAACGCCGACGTGGCCCGCCGGCTGCTCGCGGGGGAGACCGGTCCGGTCCGGGACGCGGTCCTGCTCAACGCGGCGGCGGCGCTGACCGCCCTGGAGCCCGGCCGGGGCACCCTGGCGGAGCAGCTGGCCGCGGGCATGGCGAAGGCCGCCGAGTCGATCGACTCCGGCGCGGCCCGCCGGAGCCTGGAGCGCTGGATCGCGGCCAGCAACGCCTGACGGCCGCCCCCTTCGGTCGTACGACCCCGGTCCGGTATGCGGACCGGGGTCTTGCGCATCGGAGATCATGTGGCAGGATGCTTTCCAGGTCACGAGTGACAGCGTTTAGGCCCCGGCTTGCTGTCCGGCAACCCTCCGTCCGTGGCGGGGTGCCCCGGGTGATGACCAGGCCGTAGGCAGCGAGGTCTACGGCAAGCGCGGACCCCTCGAACACCAGGGGTCCTGGTCTCTCGAGGAGCGTTTTCCGTGAGCAAGCGAATGCGATAGGGCGAATCCGCCCCTTTCTTCACCCTCGGAACAGGGTCACTTCCGCGTACCCGCGTACCGGCGTGCGTCCCCGCCGTCTCCGAGGCATCACCCGTACCCCGCCGATCCGGCCGCGTACGGGATCACCGAAGCCATTCCGCACCGCCCGCCGGGAGATACCGCCATGTCCGCACGCCCGAACACCGCCACCACCACCGTCGATTCCGTCGCCGCCGAGTCCGCCGACCCCTGCTGCGCGGCCCCGCTGCCCGTCCTCGGCCGGGACGTCACCGTCCCGCTCGTCACCGGCGGCGAGGTGACCTACGCGGCGCTCGACTACGCGGCCAGCGCCCCCGCCCTCCAGCGGGTCTGGGACGACGTCGCCGCCTACGCGCCCTACTACGGCAGCGTCCACCGCGGCGCCGGCTACCTGTCCCAGCTCTCCACCGACCTCTTCGAGAACAGCCGCGCCACCGTCGCCGAGTTCCTCGACTGCCGCCCCGGCGACCAGGTCGTGTTCACCCGCTCCACCACCGACTCGCTGAACCTGCTCGCCGCCACGGTCCCCGCCGACTGCCAGGTCTTCGTGTTCGAGACCGAGCACCACGCCTCGCTGCTGCCCTGGCGCGACGCCCGCGTCACCTACCTCAACGCGCCGCGCACCCCGGCCCAGGCGGTCGAGACCCTGGAGCGGGCCCTCGCCGGCCGCGACCCCTACGGCCCCGCGCTGGTCTGCGTCACCGGCGCGTCCAACGTCACCGGCGAGCTGTGGCCGGTGAAGGAACTCGCCGCCGCCGCGCACGCCCACGGCGCCCGGATCGTGCTCGACGCCGCCCAGCTCGCGCCCCACCACCCGGTCTCCGTCCGGGAGTTGGACGTCGACTGGGTCGCCTTCTCCGGGCACAAGCTGTACGCGCCCTTCGGCTCCGGCGTCCTCGCCGGCCGCGCCGACTGGCTGCAGGACTCCGAGCCCTACCTCGCGGGCGGCGGCGCCTCCCGCAAGGTGGCCCGCCGGGCCGACGGCGGTGTGGACGTGGAGTGGCACACCACCGCGGCCCGGCACGAGGCCGGTTCGCCGAACGTCATCGGCGTCTACTCCATCGCCTCCGCCTGCAAGGCGCTCACCGAGGCCGGCTTCGACTCCCTCGTCGCCCGCGAGCAGCACCTGATCGACACGGTCCGCGCGGGCCTGGCCGAGGTGCCCCAGGTGCGCGTGCTCTCGCTCTTCGGCGACGACGCGCCGCGCGTGGGCGTCATCTCCTTCGTCGTGGAGGGCTGGAACAGCTCCCACTTCGCCGCCGCGCTCTCCGCCGAGTACGGCATCGGCGTCCGCGACGGCCTCTTCTGCGCCCACCCACTGGTCCGCACCCTGCTCGGCAGCGACCCGCAGGACCCGGGCGAGTGCGGCGCCCCCGAGGCCGCGCCCGGCGAGCGCTCGCTCAACGCCATCCGGGTGAGCTTCGGCGCCGGTACGCCGGACGAGCACGTGGAGCGGTTCGTCGGCGCCGTGAAGGAGCTCGTCCGGGACGGCGCGCAGTGGAAGTACCGCACCGAGGACGGCCGCTGCGTCCCGGACCGCGGCTGATCGGTCACTCGTACGGGTGAAGGGGGCCTCCCGTCCGGGAGGCCCCCTTCACGTGTCCCGCGGTCGGCTCCTCAGGACTCCAGACCGATGGCGAAGGCCGCCTCCAGGTCGTGCTGGGAGTACGTGCGGAACGCCACGTGGGTGTCCGTGGCCTCGACGCCGGGGATCTTGCTGATGCGGCCGGGGATCACGTCCGCCAGGTCGTCGTGGCGGGGCACCCGGACCATGGCGATGAGGTCGTACGTGCCGGTGACCGAGAAGACCTCGCTGACGCTGTCGAGCGCGGCGATCGACTCGGCGATCTCGGGGATGCGGTCCACGCTGGTCTTGATGAGCACGATCGCGGTGATCACGGCTGGCTTTCTCCCTCGGTCGCCGCGGCTGGAGCCTTCACTCTATCCCCACCCCGGTAGCACCCCCAGGCGTAGAGGAATCCGACGGAGAAGCCCACGACATGGGCCAGGTAGGCGACGCCGGGACCCGGCCCCGCCGCGCGCGCGGCCAGCCACTGGAGCACGAACCAGAAGATCAGGACGATCCAGGCGGGGAAGCGCAGCGGCAGGAACAGGAGGAAGGGGAAGAGGCTGGTGACCCGGGCGCGCGGGAAGAGGAAGAGGAAGGCCCCGAGCACCCCGGAGATCGCCCCCGACGCCCCCACCAGGGTCTGCTCGCTGTCCGCGTGCGCCACCGCGTACCCGAGGAGCGCCAGATAGCCGGTGCCCAGGTAGAAGAGGGCGAAGCCGGCCGGGCCCATGCGCTCCTCGGCCATGGCCCCGAAGACGTACAGGAAGAGCATGTTCCCCAGCAGGTGGAGCCAGCTGCCGTGGACGAAGAGCGCGGTGAGCGGGGTGACCAGGGCGTGCGGCTCGCCGCCCATCAGCTCGGCCGGGACGACGCCCCAGCGGCGGAAGTACGTCCCCTGGGCCGCCAGGAGCGCGTCCCCCGTGCCGTACACCGGGTTGACCCCGGAGACGGGACTGATCACGAAGAGGAGGCAGCAGGCGGCGATCAGTCCGTAGGTCACCGTGGGCCCCTTGCGCGTGCCCTGCCGGGCACCGCGGGCCGCTCCTCGCCAGTCGATCATGGACAGATCATCGCGTACCGGGGCCGAAGTGGACAGAGTGCCTCGCCGTGCCCCGGGGTACCGGGGAGGCCGTAGGGTTACGGGCACGACGACCGCAGTTCGACGGCGCACCGCGGCTCCCGCACCTGGTACCACGCAACAGGAAGAAGGACGGCACGATGACGACGGTTCCCCTGCCGACCGCCGAGACCCGCTGGCGCTGCACCCTCTGCGGCAACCTGACCCGCTTCGACGTGACGCGCTCCTCGAAGGTCGTCGAGTACGTCCATCTGGACCTCGCGGGCGATCCGACGGTCGAGGAGCGGCAGGTGGTCAGTGAGACCATCGAGTCGGTCCGCTGCCGCTGGTGCAACGCGGTGGACCAGATCGAACTGGTGGACAGGCCGGGCGCCGCCTCCTGAGGGACGGTGCGGACGACATAGGGGTGACGGATCGTGGAGCAGCCCGCGCACGGTGGAGAGCCGGCCGGCGCGGCAGGTGACGCTGCCGAGACGCTCGACCACCCACTGCCGGAAGGCGTGCGGCGGCGGGTCGTCGCGCTGGTCGCGGACGCCTTCGGCGGACTGACCGTCGCGGAGCTCCCCGCACCCCTGCGGCAGTACGCCCGCTTCACCGCCAGCCGGCGGGCCAAGTTCGCCGGCAACGCGATGGCGGCCGCCCTGGAGAGCGACCCGCTCTTCCGGCAGCGGATCGGCGAGCGGTTCAAGCAGGGCCAGCCCGAGCTGGCCGGCGCCGTGGAGACCGGCACCCCGCCGGCCGCCGCCGACCCCGTCGACGTGGCAGCCGCCGCCTATGTGCTGCGGCCGCCCGGCTGGGTCAAGCTCGTGGCCGCCGCGGGCGAGGAGGCCCAGCGGGCCGACGCCGAGCGGGCCGACGAGGCCGGCCGGCGTGAGCTGGAGCGGCTGCGCGAGGAGCTCGCGGACGCCCGGGACCGCTCCCGGGGCGAGACCGAGCAGCTGCGGCACGACCTCGAAGCGGCCCGCAAGGAAGCGGAATCGCTTCACCGCAAGCTGCGCAGCGCCCAGAGCGACGTGAAGCGCGGCGAGGCCGCGCTGCGGCGCGTCCAGGGCGAGATCGACGCCGTACGCGCCGAGGGGGCGGCCCAGCTGTCGTCCGCCGAGAGCGAGACGAGGCGGCTCAAGGCGCGGCTCGGCGAGGTCGAGGCGGCCCTGGAGGCGAGCCGCCGGACGGCCCGCGAGGGGCGCTCGGTGGAGGACATGCGGCTGCGGCTGCTCCTGGACACGGTGCTGGACGCCGCCCAGGGGCTGCGCCGCGAACTGGCGCTGCCGCCCGTGTCGGTGCACCCGGCGGACACCGTGGACGCGGTGGAGCCGGGGCGGATGTCCCCGAAGGACATCGCGGCGCGCGCGCTCTCCGAGACGGATCCGGCGCTGCTCGACCAGTTGCTCGCGCTGCCGCAGGCCCATCTGGTGGTCGACGGCTACAACGTCACCAAGACCGGCTATCCGACGATGCCGCTGGAGAAGCAGCGGCTGCGGCTGCTGGGCGGTCTTTCGGCCCTCGCGGCCCGTTCGGGCGCCGAGGTCACCTGTGTCTTCGACGGGGCGGAGCTGGCGGCGCCGGTGCTGCTCGCGCCGCCGCGCGGGGTGCGGGTGCTGTTCTCCAAGCCCGGCGTCACGGCGGACGAGTTGATCCGTCAGCTGGTGCGGGCGGAGCCGCCGGGGCGGCCGGTGGTGGTGGTCTCCACCGACCGCGAGGTGGCCGACGGGGTGGCGAAGGCGGGTGCGCGGCCCGTCGCGTCCGTCTTGCTGCTGAAGCGGCTTTCGCGCCTCTCGTGACGCATCGCAACTAGTGGGCGTTATGACCGAATTCTGGATGGCGGACCGTCAAGTCGCCATCACTGCCCGTGCGGTACGTGTAAACAAAGTGCTGCGTGAGCAATATTTTTGCCGGTGGGATTTGAACTGATCACAGCTTGGTCACTAGGGTCGGGCATCGAACCTTCGCGCGGTTGATCACCCATCCGGGGTGGCGGCGGAGGAACCGCCTGCCCCTGACCGGTTGGGCGGCTCTGAGGAAGAAGGAGATCGCCTTCGTGGCGTCCCACCGTCGACCCAAGCAGCCGAGCCGCGCCCGTGTGACCGTGCTCACCGTCACCGCGGCCGCCGCCGTGGCGTTCACCGCCCAGTCCGGCGCCCAGGCGGCTCCCGCCAATCCCAAGATCGACGAGGTCAAGTCGAAGGTCGACAAGCTGCACCACGAGGCCGAAGAGGCCACGGAGCAGTACAACCTCGCCGAGGAGCGTCGCGGCAAGCTGCAGACGGAGATCGGCAACCTGCAGGACAAGGTCGCCCGCGGCCAGCAGGAGCTCAACACCCTGCGCGACCAGATCGGTTCGGTCGCCAGCGCCCAGTACCGCTCCGGCGGCATCGACCCGGCGCTCCAGCTCTTCCTCTCCGCCGACCCGGACACCTACCTCGACAAGGCGTCCGCGATCGACCAGTTGAGCGCCCAGCAGGCCGACGTGCTCACGTCGATCCAGGCCAAGCAGCGCACGCTCGCCCAGCAGCGGGCCGAGGCCACCACGAAGCTGGCCGACCTCGAGGACGTCCGCAAGACCCTCGGCGACAAGAAGAAGAAGTTCCAGGCCAAGCTGGCCGAGGCGCAGAAGCTCCTCAACACGCTCACGGCGGCCGAGAAGGCCAAGCTGGAGCAGCAGGAGCAGCGCGCCAGCCGCGACGCCGGCGAGCGCGTCAACCTGGGCAGCGAGGCCCCGTCGAACGGCTTCGGCGCCGCGGCACTCGCCGCCGCCGACACCCGGGTCGGCATGCCGTACGCCTCCGGCCACGAGGGCCCGGGCTCGTTCGACTGCTCCGGTCTGACCCAGTGGGCGTACGGCAAGGCGGGCATCGACCTCACCCGCACCACCTACACCCAGCAGAACGACGGCACGAAGATCGGCCGCAGCCAGCTCAAGCCCGGCGACCTGGTGTTCTTCAACGGACTGCAGCACGTCGGCCTGTACGCGGGCAACAACACGGTCCTGCACGCCCCCTACTCGGGCGCCTACGTCCGCTACGAGTCGATGAACACGCTGGGTTCGTTCCAGTTCGGCGTCCGCATCGGCAGCTGACGCCCGACGAACCGCCACGGCAAGGCGCCCAATCGGGTGGTTCGCCGCGACGCACGCTGACCTGACGCCCCGCCGGTGACCTGTGTTCTCCGGCGGGGCGTCACTTTGTGTGCCCGGCGCCTTCGTTGGACGCGGAGTGATCAGCGGCTACTGTCTGCCGCGCCAGTCCGCGTCGACACGAACGGAGCGCGATTCGTGGCGTCCCACCGCCGACCCGTCAGGGTCACCGTCCTCACCGCCGCCGCGGCCACCGCGGCGGCGGCCCTCGGGGCCGTCCCCGCGAGCGCCGACCCCGGGGCGGGACCCGCGGCCACCCGTGCCACGGTCGACCGCCTCTTCGAGGAGGCGGAGAAGGCCACCGAGGGCTACAACCGCGCGGACGAGAAGGCGGACGCGCTGCGCCGCACGGTCGCCGAGGCCCGCGACGGCCTCGCCCGCGGCCAGGAGCGCATCAACCGCATGCGGGGCGCGCTCGGTTCGGTCGCCGGCGCCCAGTACCGCTCCGGCGGCATCGACCCCGCCCTCGCGCTGCTGCTCTCCTCCGACCCGGACAGCTACCTCGACCGCGCCTCCGCCCTCGACCGGGCCACCGCCCGCCAGGGCGCCGCGCTCGGCGAACTCCAGCGGGAGCAGCGCCGGCTGAACCAGAAGCGGACCGAGGCCCGCACGGCCCTCGACGAACTGGAGCGCAGCCGCGCCGAGGTCGCCCGCCACAAGCGCACCGTCGAGCGCAAGCTCGCCGAGGCCCGCCGGGTGCTCGCCTCCCTCACCGCCGAGGAGCGCGCCGACTTCGCCCGCGCGTCCCGCGACGGCGGCCGCGTCGGCGGCCGCGTCGGCGCGCCCGCCGAGGAGCTGCCGCCCCTCGCCGACCTCGGCCCGGCCTCCTCGCGGGCCGCCGCCGCGGTGATCGCCGCCCGCAGCGCGATCGGCAAGCCGTACGTGTGGGGGGCCACCGGGCCCTCCGCCTTCGACTGCTCGGGCCTGATGGTCTGGTCGTACCGCCAGGCCGGCATCAGCCTGCCGCGCACCTCCTCGGCGCAGCGGTACGCGGGCCGCCGGGTGCCGCTGTCGCAGGCGCAGCCCGGGGACCTGGTCACGTACCGGGGGGACGCCAGTCACGTCGCGATCTACGCGGGCAACGGCCAGGTCATCCACGCCCCCTACCCGGGCGCCCGGGTCCGCTACGACCCGGTGAACATGATGTCCCACGCGACGGTGACCCGGGTCTGAGGCCGGACCGGAGGCGACGCCCGCCGATTCGACCGTACGATCGGGGGCGTGGCAGGTCAGGGGAGTGGAGCGGCGCGCGGCGCGGTCGCGTGCGCGGCGGCCGCCGTGCTGGCCCTCGCCGGGTGCACGGCGCCCGGGCCGACCGACCCGTCGCCCCGGGAGGTCCAGAGCCTGCTGGACCGGCACGCGCGGGCGCTGCTCGACCGGGACGAGGCCGGCTACCTCTCGGCCCTGGACCCCGCGCTCGCACCGGCCGCCCGCACCGAGTTCGACCGGCTCGCGAAGATCCCGCTCGGCGGCCTCGACTACCGGGTCACCGACGTCGACCGGACCGGCGAGGGCAGGGCCACCGCCGAGGTCGAGCTGGGATACCGGATCAAGGGCTACGACTCGGGGCCCGCCACCACCGAGCGGATCCTGGACCTCGTCGAACGGGACGGCCGCTGGTACGTCACCGGCGACCGCGCCGCCGAGGGCGCCCCGCAGCAGCTGTGGCAGCAGGGCGAGGTGGAGACGGTGACCGGCCGCCGCAGCCTCGTCCTCGGCGTGGGGCAGAGCACGGAGCGGCTGCGGGAGATCGCGGCCGCGGCGGACCGGGCGGTGCCCGCGGTCGGCGACGCCTGGAGCGGGAACTGGGCGGGCCGGATCGTGGTCCTCGTCCCCGCGTCCGTCGAGGCGATGGGCCGGCTCCTCGGCGGGCCGGCCGCGAACTACCGGGGGATCGCGGCCGTCACGACCGGCGAGACGGGCGGCGGCCCGCTGGCGCCCGCCGACCGCGTCATCGTCAACCCGGACGCGTACGCGGTGCTCGGCGCCTTCGGCCGGCAGCTGGTCCTCACCCACGAGACCACCCACGTCGCCACGCGCGCCCAGACCACCAAGGCCACTCCGGTCTGGCTCTCCGAGGGCTTCGCCGACTGGGTCGCCTACCGGGGCACCGGCCGCACCGCCGCCCAGGCCGCGCCCGAGCTCCGCCGCGCGGTCCGCGTCGGCGAGCCGCCCGCCCGGCTCCCGGACGACGCCGACTTCGCCTTCGGCGGCGACGCGGACGCCCTCGCGCGGGCCTACGAGGGCGGCTGGCTCGCCTGCGAGCTGATCGCCGACCGCTGGGGCGCCGCGAAGCTGACCGCGTTCTACCGGGCCGTCGGCGCGCACCCGGCCCGCGAGGGCGCGGTGGAGAAGGCCCTCCAGGACGTCCTGGGCACCACCCCGGAGCGCTTCACCGCCGACTGGCGGACCTACCTGGGCGAGCGGCTCGGCGGCACCGAGTCCTAGTTCCTGCGGAAGAGGGAGATCCCGTCCCGCCGGTCGACCATGCGGTAGCCGGGCACGTCGGGTGAGGCCGCTTCCATCGCCTTGCCGGCGGCGCATTCCGGGTCGCTCGGGTCGGCGGCGTCGTAGATCAGCCACTGGGGCGGCTCGGACGGGGGGAAGGAGCGGGGGAACAGGCATATCTCGCTGACGGTGGCGCGGTCGGCGAGCTGGGCGGCCAGGCGGTTGGACGAGGCCACGGTCGCGCCGTCGGGGATCTCGGCGAGCAGCTCGTCCGCCGTCCTGACGTAGGCGGTCTCGCTCCAGGTGCGCGGGAGTACGAGTTCGTGCAGGGGGTGGGTGAAGAAGGTGACGCCGGTGGTGAGCGCGCCGATGACGCAGGCGGGCAGGAACGCGCGCGCGGCCACCCGGCCGGAGGCGACGGCGTGGACGGCGGCGGCGAAGGCGACGGGCATGAGGACGGCGCTGTAGTGGAAGTCCGTCCCCCAGTGGAAGGGGTTCGGCGAGGTGAAGCGCCAGGCCAGCGTCGGCAGTGCGACGAGCAGGAGCGGGGAGCGGAGGGCGAGGAATCCGGTGGGGGCGACGATCATGAAGACCGTGAGCCACTTGACCGGCGGCCAGAAGGCCTCGGCGGCCTGCATCAGCAGGCTGGTCTCCTCGGGGGTCGGGGCGGGCCAGTAGGCGAACTTCCCGACGGGATTGAAGTACGGGAGGATCACGAGCATCTCCAGGGCCGTCGCGGCGGCGCCGAAGGCGGCGACGGCGAGCCCCGCGGTCCGCGGGCCCTTCCATGCGGCGTAGGCGCCGATCGCGGCGACCGTGAGGCCCAGGTCCTCCTTGACGAGCACCAGCGGAAGCGACCACAGGAGGGCCGCGCGCCAGTTCTTCCGCCCGGCGGCGCAGAGGGAGAGCGTCAGCAGCGGTACGGCGAGGGCGACTTCGTGGAAGTCGAAGGAGATCAGTTTGGCGAGGCCCCAGGAAGCCCCGTACGAGACGCCGATCCAGTAGGCGAATTTCCGGCCCCTGGCCTCGTGCGCCCACTTCATCAAGGGGGTTATGGAAAAGGCGACGAGGGCTGCCTGGCAGACGAGCAGGGTATAACTTGACGGAAATGCCCGATAAGCCGGAGCGAGCAGGGCGAGGATCGGGTGGAAGTGATCCCCGAGTGTGTTGTAGTCGGGCCCTTTCAGGGGTGAATACGGAGCGGAGAGTTCCGAATAGGACTTCACGATCTGCGTGAAGATGCCCAGGTCGTAGCCCGTCGAGAGGTTCGCCGCGTGGCGCCGCAGCGACAGGAGCAGGTACACCAGGAAGAAAGCACCGGCGACCAGGTACGCGGGCTTCGAGAATTTCCCCGCCGGGGCCTGCCGCGATTCCCGTACGGCTCTCCCGGCGCCCTCTGTCCCCGTGCGCCGCTGAAGCGTGTCGACCGAGATATTCGGGTTGTTCATGTCAGCAGGGGAACCTAACAGGGAGGCAAAGGTCCATCAGGGTAGCACCGGCACCTATCGACGGGACGGGCCCGAACCCGTCAGTACCCGCTCGCGCTCCGGACGGTCCGCGGGGACGGGGATACGGACCACGCCGGCCTCCGTCACCGTGTGCCGCCACAGGATGCGGCAGGCCGAGAAGGCGGCGGCCATCAGCAGGCCGTTGCGCAGGAACAGGACCGCGATGCCCAGCGGATCGCTCTCCGTCACGTGCCAGAACCAGACGGGGAACTCGAACTGCGTCACGGCCGTCGCCCACAGCACCAGGTGGGCCGGGCGTCGCATCCTGCTCGACCGGTAGGCGAGGCAGACCGCGGCGAGACCGAACAGCCAGATCATGTACTGCGGCGAGATCACCCGGCTCGTCACGGTGAAGAGCAGCACCGCGACGAACGCCGCGTCCGCCATCGTCGAGGAGACGAAGCGCCGGGCCCTGAGCCGCCACAGCGCCAGCCAGCCGAAGGCCGCGACCGTCATCCCCATCGCGCCCGCCGACACCCACGGGACGTACGGGCCGATGAACTCCATCGAGCCGTAGTTCATCCGTGCCACGCCGTCCCAGCCGAGGTTCCTGGCCACGTGGAACACCATCGCGCCCAGCGACTCGACCTCCGTGCCCCGCTCGCTCTGGTAGGAGAGGAAGGCCAGCGCCCCCGGCATCCACACCACGCACCACAGCAGGACCGCGGCACCCGCGCCCGCCGCCACCGGCCAGCAGCGCCAGGTCACCCGCCCCTTCGGGGTGCCCACCAGCAGCAGCGCCGGCCACACCTTGAGCACCGCGCCGAAGCCGGCGAGCACACCGAGCGTCCGCGGGCTGCGGACGGCGGCGAGCAGGGCCGCCGCGGCCACGGCGGCCACCATGATGTCGTAGCGGGCGTACGCGGTCGGGCCGAGCAGCGGCACCGCCGCCAGCCACAGCCAGGCGCCCCGCATCGACCGGCCGGGACGGCGACCGGTGCGCACGAGGAGCCCGAAGACGAAGGCGTCGCACAGGAACGCCAGGGAGAAGAAGGCGGCCGTGTAGCCGAGGAACGGCAGCAGCGCGGGCGCGAGCACGGCGAAGGCGGCGGCCGGCGGGTACTGCCAGGTCGCGTCGTCCAGGGGGTACGTACCGGACCGCAGGACCTCGGACCAGCCCTGGTAGATCTCCCCGACCTCGCGGGTCACGTCCGGGCCGGGGACCACCACGACCTTGAAGACGCACAGCAGCACGATGATCCGGGTGAGGCCCCAGAGGAAGAGGGGGAGCCGCAGGTGTATCCAGGAGTCGTTGCCCGCCGCACCCGTCATGACCGTCCTGGTTCCTGTCCTGTCGGCTCGTTCGTACGGGGAGGAATAGGTGGTGCCGGGCGGTGGCTGCGCTCGCGGTACTGTCGGCCACGATGCACAAGACCCTGATCGTAACCAACGACTTCCCGCCGCGTCCCGGCGGAATCCAGGCCTTCCTGCACAACATGGCGCTCCGCCTCGATCCCGATCGGATCGTGGTCTACGCCTCCACGTGGAAGCGCAGCCGCGAAGGGATCGAGGCGACGGCCGCGTTCGACGCCGAGCAGCCTTTCACGGTCGTCCGGGATCGCACCACCATGCTGCTGCCGACCCCCCGGGTCACGGCCCGCGCCACCGCGCTGCTCCGCGAGCACGGCTGTGAGTCCGTGTGGTTCGGTGCCGCCGCGCCGCTCGGCCTGATGGCTCCGGCCCTGCGCAGGGCGGGTGCGCGGCGACTCGTCGCCACCACCCACGGCCACGAGGCGGGCTGGGCCCAACTGCCCGCTTCCCGGCAGCTGCTGCGTCGGATCGGCGAGGGCACGGACACGATCACCTACCTCGGCGAGTACACCCGCTCCCGGATCGCGGCGGCCCTCACGCCCGCCGCGGCCGACCGCATGGTGCAGCTCCCGCCGGGGGTGGACGAGAAGACCTTCCATCCCGGCTCGGGCGGTGACGAGGTCCGCGCCCGGCTCGGGCTCAGCGACCGTCCCGTCGTCGTCTGCGTCTCCCGGCTCGTCCCGCGCAAGGGCCAGGACACCTTGATCAGGGCCATGCCGCGGATCCTCGGCCGGGTGCCGGACGCGGTCCTCCTGATCGTCGGCGGCGGTCCGTACGAGAAGGATCTGCGGCGCCTCGCCGTGGAGACCGGCGTGGCCGGATCCGTGCGGTTCGCCGGCGCCGTCCCCTGGTCGGAACTGCCCGCCCACTACGGGGCCGGCGACGTCTTCGCCATGCCCTGCCGCACCCGGCGCGGCGGCCTCGACGTGGAGGGCCTCGGCATCGTCTACCTGGAGGCCTCGGCCACCGGTCTTCCGGTCGTCGCCGGCGACTCCGGCGGCGCTCCGGACGCCGTCCTCGACGGGGAGACCGGCTGGGTCGTGCGCGGTGACGCCCCGGAGGACACCGCCGACCGCGTCACGACCCTCCTCCTCGACCCCGAGCTGCGGGCGCGGATGGGGGAGCGGGGGCGTGCCTGGGTCGAGGAGAAGTGGCGCTGGGACCTGCTGGCGGAGCGGCTCAGGGAGCTGCTGTAGCGGACGGCTTCCGCGTCATGACGTAGGTGCTGCCGCCGTCGGGGTCGCCGAAGAAGAAGAACAGGACGAGCTCGCGCCGGTCGTTGCGGTCCACGTAGAAGCGCCAGGTGTAGGTGGTGGGCGCGTCCGTGCCGGCCGGCAGCGGCATGGTCGCGTCGGCCCGCTGGTCGACCCCGGTGCGCGCGGTGAGTTCCAGGCGCAGGTCCTGCCCGTTGCGGTCGTCGGTGAGGGACCAGGTGCCCTTGCCGGAGAGCCGCCAGCCCTCGTCGAAGTCGAAGTCCTCGCCGTCGAGCCGGGTGACGGTCGCCGTCCCGTCCGGGCGCAGCGTCATCGCGGTGCCCTCCTCGGACTCCCAGGCCCCGGCGACCTCGGCCGCGGTGGCGTCGTGGACGTCCGTCCCCTCGTAGTACTGGGCCGGTCCGGCGAGGCAGGCGGTCAGGGTGGCGAGCAGGGCCACCACCACCCCGTACCTCGTGAGCGCGCGCGGTGCGTTTCCCCTCGTGGTCTTCACGGGTGACATCCTGCCACCCGGACTTGAACGCGTTCAAGTCCGATCCGGAGAGGGGCACGGAAACGGCCGGAGGCCCGGGGCGACATCGC
>NZ_JBHJQI010000105.1:0-29508 GCF_042262805.1 Streptomyces sp. NPDC056361 | reverse complement strand
GGCGTACACCGCCGGGGCCCTTCCGCATGTCTTCATGTCTTCGCGCGTCCCTTGCGAACGGGCGTGCCCGCCGTCACACGAGGTGGTCGAACTCCCCGTCCTTGACCCCCAGCAGGAGCGCCTCTATCTCCGCGGGCGTGTAGACGAGCGCGGGGCCTTCGGGGTGGCGCGAGTTGCGCACGGCAACGTTGCCCCCCGGGAGTTTGGCGAACTCGACGCAGGATCCCTGGGAGTTGCTGTGCCTGCTCTTCTGCCACACGACACCGGACAGCTCCGTGGCAGCCATGCCGTTGTACGCGTGATGCGCATGGTGCACTGGTAGCTCCCCGAGTTGCTTGGTGCAGGTGTCAACTTCCTCGGATCATAGCTGTGTTCACATGCCGATGCATGAGCAGATGCACGTGCACGAGGGGTGGCGTAGTGGCTACGCGACACAGCGTGCCGCCACCGCCTTCAGGCCAAGTTCCCCTGATCAGACGTTCCTGACGGGCCGTGCGGTTCCCCGCACGGCCCTCGCACGATCCTACGGCTCCCGATCCCGGGGGACGGGTCAGCGCTCCTCTCGGAAGTCGACGTGCCGGCCGGCGACCGGGTCGAACTTGCGCAGGGTGAGGCGGTCGGGGTCGTTGCGCCGGTTCTTGCGGGTGACGTAGGTGAATCCGGTACCGGCGGTGGACCGGATCTTGACGACGGGGCGGAGCTCATTGCGTGCCATGGAAGAGAGAGTAAATGAAAATGGGATCCATTGCCAATAATCTGAAGGAGAGCCGGGTCACCCTCGCCCGCCGCCGCACCGGGACGCCCTACCGCGCGCGCTCGGAGTCCGCCAGGGCCACCGCGACCTCGTCCAGGGCGTCCAGGAGGAGGACCGCGCCCTTGTGGAGGAGGAAGTGGTCCGGCGGATCGGCGGACCAGGCGGTCACCGTCTCGCGCAGGTCCTCCCACTGGGGCTCCCTGCGCTCCCGCACCTGCTTCGCACCCCGCTCCGTCGCCCGGTGCAGGGACTCCGCCAGGGTCGCGGCGGCCGGAACGGGCGGCGCGCCGCGCTCCGGCAGATGCGCCTCCAGGAGCATCGCCACCCGGCCGAACTCGGCGAGGGCGTGCTCGGCCTGCTCCGCCGCCGCGTGCGAGAGGCCCCGGTGGCGCACCGGCTCGTGGGTCGCCCGGTCCAGGGTCTCCTGCCAGGCCACCCTGGCCGCGCGGGCGTCCAGGACCGCCTCCCGGACGTCGGGGGAGACGGAACCGACCGGGTCGGCGTACCGCGCGGTGACGACGGCCGCGTACCGGCCCACCGCCGCCAGCCAGTCCGCGAGCCGGCCGCGCAGCCGGGGCGTCTCCCAGGCCGGGTAGACGGCGTACGCCAGCATCGCGAGGAGTCCGCCGATGAGGGTCAGGAGCACCCGGTCCCGCACGGTCTGCGTCACCCCCGCGCCGTCCATGCCCAGCAGGAAGACGACGTACGCGGAGACGCAGACCTGGCCGGCCGCGTACCCCGTCCGGATCAGCAGGTACATCCCGAACGCGCTCAGCACGGCCAGCGCCGCCAGCAGGTACGTGCCCGGATGCCCCCACTGCACCACCGCCGTCGCCAGCGCCACCCCGACGAGCGTGCCCCCGAACCGGGCCACCGAGCGCGCGTACGTCTGCGAGAAGTCCGGCCGCATCACCATCACCGAGGCCATCGGCGCCCAGTAGCCGTGCCCGAACGGCAGCACCGCCCCCAGCAGATAGCCGGCCGCCGCGACCACCGAGACCCGCACCGCGTGGCGCAGGATCGGCGAGTCGGGACGCAGCTCGGCGCGCATGTTCGCCGCCACGATCGGCGCGAGCCGGACAAGGGGAGGACGGGTCCGGGCGGCGCGGGCCTGCGACTCGGTCACCGGGGTCGGCGGCTTCGCCGGGGGCGGTGGCTTCGCTGGGGTCGGTGGCTTCGCCGGGGTCGGTGGCTTCGCCGGGGTCGGTGGCTTCGCTGGGGTCCCTGTGGATGCAGAGGCCCCTGTGGATGCCGGGGTCCCTGTGGATGCTGGGGTCCCTGTGGACAGCGAGGTGGCGGTGGACGCCGGGGTCCCTGTGGACGCTGGGGTGGCGGTGGTCCCTGCGGCGCCCGGGGTCGCTTTCTCCGGCGGTGGCGCCGGGGCTTCTCGCGGGGACGTCTCGGTGCGCGGCTCCGCCGTCTCCACGACGTCACCGAGGAGGGCGGCGAGGCGGAGGGCGGCGCGGCGGGAGGGGCCGGAGAGGATGCCGCCCGTGTCGGGGGTGCGGAGCGCGGCGACGGCGGGCGGGGGGACCGTGACCGGTTCGCCGTGGCGGATGGCGTGGGCGGCGGCGTCCAGGAGCGCGCCCGCGGCGGCGAGCAGCTCCCTGACCCGGTCCCGCTGCGGCCCCTCTTCCGGGACACCGACCGCCGGGTCGGCCAGCGAGGCGAGCACCGGGCGGATGCGCTCGGCGAGCCCGCGCGCGCCGTGGAGCTCCGCCGGGCGGCGCCGGGCCTGGCGGGGCGTGACGGCGGCGGCGCTGCGGGCCGTCATCAGCGGTACCGGATCGAAGGGCGCGACCGGGTCGTGGCGGAGGCGGCGGGCGTAGTCCGCCTCCGCGGCCAGCGCGTCCGCCAGGGCGTCGCGCTGCGCGCCCCAGCGGCGCACCGGGAGGAGCACGACCAGCGCGGCCTGCACGGCACCGCCCGCGAAGATCACGGCGGCGTGGCCGGCGGCCGTGGCGACGGACGTGGGGAGCGTGACCGTCACCAGCATGATCGCCACGTTGGACGAGGCGATGATCCCGGCGGTCGGCCCGGCGGCCCAGGCCAGGCCCGAGAGGAACGTCCAGGAGAGCAGCAGCGCCAGGAACAGCACCTCGTGCGCGCCGGTGAGGTAGCCGAGGAAGGTCGACACGGCGAGGCTCGCCCCGGACGCGAGGGCGAGCGTGGGCCGGGGACGCCACGAACGCTGGAACGTGGCGATGGCGGCCTGGAACGCCCCGAAGGCCGACGACGCGGCGACCGCCGGGCCGAACAGCGCGAGCGAGAACCCCACGACCAGCGCCAGCCCCAGCGCGCCCCTCGCCGCGACGGCGGGCTCCAGCGGCCGCCGCTCCACGGTGAGCCCCGAGCGGGAGGTCGCCTTCAACGCCCGAAGCCAGCTCATGCGCCGAGCGTATCCGCGATTCCCCACCAATCCGACATTCAGCCCACCGGTTACGCCTCCGGACGGTCCCGCAGGGAAGCCCGGTCCGGGTGCAGCCCGGCCCGGTCGGCGGCCGAGGAGCCGTGGTTCCAGCCGGCCTCGTCCCAGGCGGCACGCACGCGCGTGGTGCGGGTCTCGGGGAAGAGCTCGTCGGTGCGGCTGGTGACCGCGAGATCGCGGGAGGCCAGGGCCGGCAGCAGCGAGGGCGCCTCGGAGGCGACGCGGCGGGACGTCGAGGCCAGGCGGGCGCCCAGCCGGTTGGCGTACGCGAGCAGGAACGACTGCCGGAAGGACTTCGTGCGCTTGCGACCGCCCGCCCGCTGCTCCGCCTCCGCCCGCGTCATCGCCGCCGTCCCCTGGACGAGCAGCGACGTGTACAGCAGCTCGACCGGGTCCAGGTCCGCTTCGAAACCGACCACCGTCGAGAAGCCGTACGCCTCGTTCCACACGGCCCGGCAGTGGTTCGCCGTGGCGACCGCGTCGAGCAGGATCGCCTTCGCCTGCTCGTACGGCGGCTCCACCCCGATCCGTATCGCCCCGGGCGTCTCCGGGGACGGCGCGCCCGCCGCGAGCGTCGCCTCGTCCAGGCTGTGCCGGGCCATCAGCTCCTGGGCCTTGGCCGTCAGCGCCTCCGCCTCCTCCGGGTACCCGGTCGCCTCCGCCTTCGCGAGCAGCGCCCTGATCCGCGTGAGCATCCGGGGTTCGCCGACCGCCGCCGGAGGCAGGACGTCCCCCGGGACCGGGCCCACCGCGTCCAGGCGCGGAAGCCGGACCAGGAGCCGGTACAGCTCCAGGACGGTCGTCGCGTACGAGAAGCGGTCCGTCGGGCGGACCGCCGCCCCGTCCAGCTCGTCGAGCTGCGCCTGCCAGCGGTGCGGCAGCCTGCCGTACCCGGCCGTCTCCGTCCTGACCAGCCCGCACAGGAGCCGGACGTGCTCGTCCGACAACTCGCGGCGGGCCGTCCGGACCAGGTCCGCCGGCTGCCAGCCGCGCCCCCACAGCACGCGGACGAACTCCTCGCCGCGCCGGACCAGTTCCCCGTCCGCGCCCCGGTCGGCGGCGAGCAGCGACGCCGCCGTGTCGAGCGAACCGTCGTCGCTCGCGTACAGCGCTTCGAAGGCCCTGTCGATGCTGGTGGTGCTCACGCCGTGCCCCTCGTATCCCTTACGTCTCTCACGCCGGTCACGTCTCCCGCGTCCCACGCCCCCACCACGATGGTCTCAGCCGTCACGGCCTCCCGGGGAACCCGGGAAGGGCAGACGGATCCGCGCAGGCCGTACGGGAGGGGTAGGGCCAGGCATACCCCCGGACGCCCGCCAGTGGTCGTGATCCGCGCGGGCCGAAACGGTTCGCTTGGGTCATGACCACGACGACCCCCGCCCCCGCCGCCCCCACCGTCGCCGTACGGCTCCGCGGGCTCACCCGGCACCACCGGGACGTCCGCGCCCTCGACGGCGTCGACCTCGACTTCGGCACCGGGACCTTCACCGCCGTCATGGGCCCCTCGGGCTCCGGCAAGTCCACCCTCCTCCAGTGCGCCGCCGGTCTCGACCGGCCCACCACCGGCACCGTCGAGGTCGGCGGCGTCGCCCTCGACGGGCTGAGCGAACGGCGCCTCACCCTCCTCCGGCGGGACCGCATCGGCTTCGTCTTCCAGTCCTTCAACCTCCTGCCCTCCCTCACCGCCGCGCAGAACGTCGCCCTCCCCCTCCGCCTCGCCGGCCGCCGGCCGTCCCGTACGCGGGTGAGGGACGCACTCGCGCGCGTGGGCCTCGCCGGGCGCGAACGGCACCGCCCCGGCGAACTCTCCGGCGGGCAGCAGCAACGCGTCGCCATCGCCCGGGCGTTGATCACCCATCCCGCCGTCCTCTTCGGCGACGAACCCACCGGCGCGCTCGACTCGACCACCAGCCGCGAGGTCCTCGACATGCTCCGGGAGCTCGTCGACCGGGACGGCCAGACGATCGTCATGGTCACCCACGACCCCGTCGCGGCGGCCCGCGCCGACCGCGTCGTCTTCCTCGTCGACGGACGTCTGGCCGGCGAACTGCCGGCCCCGACGGTGGAGACGGTCGCCGCCCGGATGGCGGGGCTCGAAGCGGGAGCCACGACCGGAGCCGGGCCGACGGGTGGCGCGAACACCGGGACCGAGCCGGCCGTGGCAGCCGCGGCGGCAGGAGCAGGCGCCGGGACCGTGGCGGCCGTGGCAGCAGGAGCAGGCGCCGGGACCGTGGCAGCCGTGGCGGCAGGCGCGGGGACGGCTGCGGCCGGTACCGACGGCGTCGTGGGGAGCTCCGCATGCTGACCGTCGTCCTCTCCGGGCTCCGGGCCCGCTGGGCCTCCTTCCTCGGCGGCTTCGTCGCACTGGCCCTCGGGGTCGGGCTGCTCACCACGATGGGGCTCGGACTCTCCGCCACCTTTCACGCGCCCGAGCGTTCTCCCCAGCGGTTCGCCTCGTCGCCGGTCGTCGTGCAGGGCCGGGACCGGCTGGTCCTCGACGTGCTGCGGGGGCCCGACACCGCGTCCGTGGCACTGCCGCTCGACCGTCCACAGCCTGTGGACAAGGAAGTGCTGCGGGAACTCCGGGCCCACTGGACGGTGACCACGGGCGACGGCGCCCCTCACACCGCCGACCCGGACGCCGTCGGGGTCGACGCACCCGCCGACCAGGTCAGAACCCTGGTCGGCGACCGGGCCCAGGTCCTCACCGGCGCCGACCGGGTGCGCGCCGACCCCGACCCCGAACGGGACGCCCGGGCGCTCACCGCGCTGAACGCGCTGCTCGGCACCGCCGGCGGGGTGACCGCCTTCGTCTCCGTGTTCGTGGTGGCCTCCACGTTCGCGTTCGCCGTCGCACTGCGCCGCCGCGAGTTCGGACTGCTGCGGACCGCCGGAGCCACCCCCGGGCAGGTCCGGCGACTCCTCCTCGCCGAGGCCGCCGCGCTCGGCGTGCTCGCCTCGGCCACCGGGTGCGCGCTCGGCGCCCTGGGCGCGCCCCTGCTGGCCCGCACCCTCGTCGACGGCGGCCTCGCGCCCGCGTGGTTCACGATCGGCGGGGCCGACTGGCCCTTCCACACGGCCTTCTGGACCGGAGTGACCGTCGCCCTCTCCGGCGCCGTCGCCGCCTCGCGGCGGGCCGGGAAAACAGGCCCGACGGCCGCACTGCGCGACGCGGACGTCGACACCGACACCCTGCCCCTCGGCCGCGCCCTGCTCGGCACGGGACTGCTCCTCGCCGGGGCCGGACTGCTCGCCTGGACCTACGCCACCGAACCGTCCGAGCTGCTCAAACGGAAGACGTACACCACCCTCCCGATGCTCCTGACCGGCGGCGTCGCCCTCCTCTCCCCCCTCCTCGTCCGCCCCGCGGCCCGGCTCCTCCGGCTCCCCGGCGCCGTCGCGACACTCGTACGGGAGAACAGCGCCGCCTCCGTCCGCCGCACCGCCGCCATCGCCGCCCCCGTCCTCGTCACCGTCGCCCTCGCCGGAACCCTCTTCGGCTCGGCGACCAGCGTCACGCACACGCGTGGCGCCGAGGCACGGGCCCAGACGACCGCTCAGTACGTCGTGACCGGAACCGCGTTGAGGACGGTGCCCGCACCGGCCGGAGCCCTGCTCTCCCCCACCGCGACCACCTCCCTCTTCGCCCGGGACGGCGACGAGGCCGTCGTCAAGTACGGCGCCCGCGCGGTCACCGACCCGGCCGCCTTCGCCGCCCTCACCCACCTGCCCGTGGTCGCCGGCGACCTCCGCGACCTCGACGACCGCTCCATCGTCGTCAACGAGGAGTTCGCACACCACCGCGTCGGCGAGACCGTCGACGTGTGGCGGGCCGACGGCAGCGGCCCCGTACACCTGCGGATCGCCGCCGTCCTCGCCCTCGGCACCGGCGACAACGGCCCCTACGTCACCCGCGCGCACGCCCCCGGCGCCGCCATCGACCGCATCGACGCGAGCGGCGGCGGTACGGCCACGGCCCGGGCCCTGGAGACGAGCGGCGGGACCGTCCGGACCGCCGACGCCTGGGCCGCCGCCCGCCACGCGACGAACACCCCCCAAAACCGGCTGGGCATGATCCTCGTCCTCGGCATCGCGCTCCTCTACACCGTGATCGGCCTCGCCAACACGCTCCTCATGGCGACGTCCGTACGAGGCCCCGAACTGGCCTCGCTCCGCCTCGCCGGAGCCACCCGCGCGCAGATCCTCCGGACCGTCACCGGCGAGGCGACGCTCGCCGTCGCCATCGGCGCGCTCCTCGGCCTCGCCGTCACCGCCGCCGTCCTCGGCACGCTCGCCGCCGCGCTCTCCGCCCTCTCCGCCCCCGTCGCCCTCGCCCTCCCCCTCACCCCCCTCGCCGCCTCCACCGCCCTCTGCGCCCTCGTCGCCCTCGCCTCTTCGGCCCTCCCCGCCTGGCGCCTCACCCGCTGAGCCCCCATGGTGGGACAACGGGGCGGTGACAAGGGTCGGAGCCGGGTCACCGCCCCACCCGAGGCCACGGGGGCGCCCCCCGCAACCCCTGCCCAGGCCTGCGCCCACTGCCCACCCATCGCCGTGCGGGCGCCCATCGCCGTGTGGACGCCGCCCCTCCCCGCACCCCGCCCGGGCTTGGCGCCCGCTACCCGCGGCCCGTCCACCTCCGTGTGGGCAATCGTCCCTCCCCCAGACTCCGTCCGGGGGGACCCCCACGCCCCTGCGGAACAGTTGCCCACAACGCGGGCGGCGACAGGCAGGGCGAAGCCTGCAACACAGGCAGCGGAGGTGCAGCCCACAACCCAGGCCCGGGCGAGGGCGCAGCCCGCGGGACGGGGGCTGTTGGAGGGTGCGGCTCGCAGCCGCGGGATGGGGGCTGGGGGTGTCTTCCTGATCGGGCCGGGCTCGTGGCGTCTGGTGCCGCGAGCCAGGCGAGACTTCCGAACAGCCCCTAGGGCTTGGGCCAGTCGGGGGAGAGGATGGACCAGATTTGCTGGTCGTGGCGGGTGCCGCGGTAGGGGGCGCTTTGGCGGAGGGTGCCGTCGAGGGTCATGCCGAGGCGGCGGGCGACGGCGATGCTGGGGGCGTTGTCGGAGTTGACGATCCATTCGACGCGGTGGATGCCGCGTACGCGGATGGCCCAGTCGATGAGGGCGTGGGCGGCCCGGGTGACGAGGCCGCGGCCGGTGGCGGCGGGTTCGAGCCAGCAGCCGGCTTCGGCGGTGCCGTTCGCGGTGTCGAGGGTGCGGAGGATGACGGCGCCGACGAGGGTGTCGTGGAGCCAGATGCCGTGGATGCGGCCGGTGTCGGCGGCGGCCTTCTCGGCGTAGAGGCGGAGGAAGGCGCGGCTGGATTCGAGGTCGGTGACGACGTCGGGGAGGCCGTTGCGGGCGCCGATGAAGTCGCGTCCACGGTCCATGTGGGCGAGGAACTCGTCGGCCTGCCAGGTTTCGAGGGGGCGGAGTTCCGCGCCGTCGTCTCCCAGGGATATCGCGTACATCGTCGTCGCCTTCCACGGTCGGGGTCCAGCATCACGGCGGAGGGATCTTCTCACTCATCCGCCGTGAGGGGGGCGGCCCTACGGGATCAGGACCAGCTTGCCGCGCACGTGGCCGGACTCGCTCGACTCCTGGGCGCGGGCGGCCTCCTTGAGGGGGAGGGTGTCGGCCAGGCGGACGACGAGGGCGCCCTCGGCGGCGAGGCGGGCGTGGGCGGCGAGGCCGCGCCGCACGTCGTCGGGGTCGCCCGAGACGCCGGAGAAGGTGATGCCGAACTCTTCGGCGTCGGTGGCGGCGATGGTGGCGATCCGGTTCTTGTCCGCCGTTCCTTCTCCGCCGAGGAGTTCGATGGCGACGGGCAGGACGCCGTGGCCGGCCGCGTCGAAGACGGCGTCGACGCCGTCGGGGGCGGCGGCCCTGACCCGGTCGGCGAGGCCGTCGCCGTACGCCACGGGGATCGCGCCGAGCTCGCGCAGGTAGGCGTGGTTGGATTCGGAGGCGCTGCCGACGACCGTGATGCCGGCGGCGACGGCGAGTTGGACGGCGACGGAGCCGACGACGCCGGCGGCGCCGTGCAGGAACAGCGTCTCGCCCTCTCGGGCGCCGATCAGGTCGAGGACCCGCTGCGCGGTCTCGCCGGCCACGGGGAGGCTCGCGGCGGCCTCCCAGGAGAGGCCGGCGGGCTTGGGGGCGACGGTGCCGGCGATGGCGTACTCGGCGTAGGCGCCGGTCTTGGTCCAGCCGAGGACCTCGTCGCCGACGGCGAGGTCGGTGACGCCTTCGCCGAGGGCGTCGACGGTGCCGGCGAACTCGAGGCCGGGGACGGCGGGGAAGGTCGTCGGGTAGAACGCCTCGACCCAGCCGTAACGGCGCTTCCAGTCCACCGGGTTGAGCCCGACCGCGGCGATCTTGACGCGGACCTCGCCGGGTCCGGGCTCCGGTACGGCGACTCCGGTCGCGTGGCGCAGCACCTCGGGGCCGCCGAACTCCTCGTACACGATCGCTTCCATCTCAGCCTCCACCGCTGCTCGTTGCCGCTCTGCGCGCTGCCGTCGGACCGTCCTCGGAACTGGCTTCCGATCTCCGACGCCCTCATCCTGCGCCCGCGTGCACCCCGCCCCCGCCCTCCCAACGGCCAGTCCCACCTGGCCGAAAGACCGGCCCTGATCGGTCGCTCGCGATTAGGCTGAACCGCATGGACGCGCTCACGCTGACCGCCGCGTACGAGATCCTCCGGCAGCCGCTCGGGGAGATCCTTCCGAGGGTCTCCGCGGCCCTCGCGCCCGTGGTCCCGCACGTGGACGCGGCCGAACTGTCCACGCACTGCGCCCATTCGCCGTTCAAGGCGATCGGCGGTACGGAGGGGCTGACCGGTTCCGAGCTGGCGCCGCTGCTCGCGGCGGGCGTGCCCGGCAGTCCCTGGCAGGGGGTGGCGACGGTCGGCGGGCGGGAGCACGCGGTGGTGGCCGTCACCAGCCACGCGACCCGGCGCGGTGCGCTCCTCGTGCTGGTGCGGGAGGACGGCACCGCCCCGGCGGACGCGGCCGGACTCGCTGTCGTCCAGGCCTTGTGGGACCTGGTGACCAGCCATTTCGACCGGTTCGCGACGGAGGCCGTGCCGGGCGCCCTGGCCCGGTCACGGGCCGCGGCCGACACGCGCGCGCGGGTGATCGCCGAACTGACGGCCGCGCACACGGCCGCCCTCTCGGGCGTGCTCGGCGTGCTCCGCAGCCGCGCCCTCGACGACACGACGGCCCGGGCCACCGCGACCGATCTCGCCGCCTCGGCGCTGATCGACATGCGGGCGGCCCAGCGGCACGACCGGGCACTCGCCGAGGAGCCCGCCCAGGACGCCTTCGAGCGGCTCGCCGGCGAACTGCGGCCCATGCTCCGCCACAGCACCGTCCGGCTCGAACTCGGCGCCCCCGACTCCCCCCGCACCCTCGCCGCGGACGTCGCCCACAGCGCGCGGGCCATCGTCCGCTCGCTGCTCCTCGTCGTCCTCGAACAGGACTCCGTGCGCCGCGTCCACGTCGGCTGGCAGCTCACCGAGCACGAACTCCGCGCCTCCGTACGCGACGACGGCGCCGGCGCGCTCGCCGCCTGCGACCTCGGTGCCGGCACGATCCGCGACCGCCTCGACGTCCTCGGCGGCCGCCTCGACGTGGACGCCGTGCCCGGCTGGGGCACCACCCTCACCGCCGTCCTCCCCCTCGCGACCCCCTCGGCGCCGGCCGATGCCGCGCACCCGCTGGCCGGGCTCGGCGAGCGGGAGGTGGAGGTCCTCCGGCACCTGGCGCTCGGGCACCGCAACCGGCGGATCGCCGAGGAGCTCCACATCAGCGAGTCCACCGTGAAGTTCCACGTCGCCAACATCCTCGGCAAGCTCGGCGTCGACTCGCGCGGCGAGGCCGCCGCCCTCTTCCACGCCGCGGCCTGACCCCGCCCCCAACGGTTTCTCCCCCACCCGGTTTCGCCCCCACGGATTTCGCCCCCCACCGGTCCCGCGACCCGCGCTCCCGCTGTCCCGGGGAGTGTCAGTGGGGAGTGCCAGACTCGGACGTATGGGCGAGAGATGGGCACTGGGGGTCGAGGAGGAGGGGGCGTGGGTGGTGCCCCTGGGGGCGGCCGGGGAGCCGGTGGGGGAGGTGCTGTGGGAGCCGGATCTCGTCGAGGCGGTGCGGCGCCGGCCGGGGGTGGCGCGGTGGGTGTGGCGGTCGACGGCCGAGGTGTACCCGCGGCTGCTGGCGGCGGGGGTGCGGGTGGAGCGGTGCTACGACGTGGAGGGCGCCGAGCAGCTGCTGCTGGGGCACGAGGGGCGGCTCGGGGAGCCTCGTTCGGCGGCGGCGGCGTGGGCGCGCCTGCGGAACGCTCCGGTGCCTCCGGACCCGCCGCAGCGGAGCGCGGAGCCGGGCTCGCAGGACTCGCTGTTCGAGCCGCGCCCGGTGGTGTCCGTACCGTTCGAGGGGTTGCTTGCGGTGTACGCGGAGCAGCTGCGCCGGCACGACCGGACCGGGCATCCGGGGCGGATGCGGCTGCTGACGGCCGCGGAGTCGGCGGGAATGCTGGTGGCCGCCGAGATGCACCGGGCGGGGCTGCCGTGGCGGGCGGACGTGCACCGGGAGCTGTTGAACGAGCTGCTGGGCGAGCGGTACGCGGGCGGGGGCGAGCCGAGGCGGCTGGCGGAGCTCGCGGACGAGGTGTCGGCGGCGTTCGGCCGCCGGGTCCGCCCTGATCTGCCGGCCGATGTGGTGAAGGCCTTCGCGCAGGCCGGGGTGCGGCTGAAGTCGACCCGCCGCTGGGAGCTGGAGGAGGTCGACCACCCGGCGGTGGAGCCGTTGATCGCGTACAAGAAGCTGTACCGGATCTGGACGGCGCACGGCTGGTCGTGGCTGGCCGACTGGGTCAGGGACGGCCGCTTCCGGCCGGAGTACCTGCCCGGGGGGACGGTCAGCGGACGCTGGACGACGAACGGCGGCGGCGCGCTGCAGATCCCGAAGGTGATCCGGCAGGCCGTGGTCGCCGACGGGGGCTGGCGGCTCGTGGTGGCGGACGCCGACCAGATGGAGCCGCGCGTGCTCGCCGCGATCTCCCGCGACCCGGGTCTGATGGAGGTGGCGGGGCACCCCGACGACCTGTACGCCCGGCTCTCGGACCGGGCCTTCTCCGGCGACCGCGCCCACGCGAAGTTGGCGCTGCTCGGCGCGATCTACGGGCAGACCAGTGGTGACGGCCTGAAGAACCTGGCGGCGCTGCGGCGCCGTTTCCCTCGTGCGGTGGCCTATGTCGACGAGGCGGCGAAGGCCGGTGAGGAGGGCCGCCTGGTCCGGACATGGCTGGGCAGGACCAGTCCGCGCGCGGTCGGCTCGGGCGACGACGACGAGGCGGGACTGCCGCAGGACTCCGGCGAACCGGAGCCGGAGAGCGGCGAGTTCGTCCCGGGTTACGCCTCCGGGAACGCCCGGGCGCGCGGCCGGTTCACCCGTAACTTCGTCGTGCAGGGCAGTGCCGCCGACTGGGCCCTGCTGATGCTGGCGGCGCTGCGGCGCTCCCTCTCCGGGATGCGGGCCGAGCTGGTCTTCTTCCAGCACGACGAGGTGATCGTGCACTGTCCGGCGGAGGAGGCCGAGGCGGTCACGGAGGCGATCCGGGCGGCGGGGGACGAGGCGGGGCGGATCGCTTTCGGCGAGACGCCGGTGCGGTTCCCGTTCACGACGGCCACGGTCGAGCGCTACTCGGACGCCAAGTAGGCGAGCACTGCTCGGACGCCGAGGAGGCGAGCACCACTCGGACGCCGGGATAGGCGAGCTCCACTCGGATGCCCGAGTGGAGGTGCGCCGCACCCCTGGCTCGTCCCGGGGCTGCGACCCTCGGCTCGCCCCGGGGGCCCCGGGGCGGCGGGTCGGCCCGCCGCCCCTCTCCCCCGTGCGGAGCGGCCTACTTGCGGGGGAGCTTCTGCCACTTCGGGTCGAGGGCGATCGCCTTCAGCTGGGCGAGGGTCAGCGCGGGCTCGGCGCGCGTGGCGGCCTCGTGCTGGGCACCGGTGTTGAAGGTGCTGACGACGACCCGGAAGCCGGCCGGGGTGATGGTGTCGGCGGTCCACCAGACGACGCCGGCGCCGCCCTTCTCGCCGGGCTGCTGGGTGACCTTGACCTTGCGGCCGTCGGGCAGGGTGGTGACGTCGCCGGAGCCGAAGAGCTCGTCGGCGACGCTCTTCATGTTCGGCTGGACGTTGATCTGGACGAGGCTCTTGCCCTTGCCGTCGTCGACGACGAGGAAGCCGAACTCGCCGCTGCCGCCCTTGTCCGTGACCTTCAGGCCCTTGGGCAGGAGGGAGCGCAGGGTGGCCTGGACCGAGTCGCCGACCGGCTCGGCCGGCCGCTGGGCCACGTTGCCCGGGGCGACCTTCGCCGGGGGCAACTGCGGCAGCTGCTTGAGCAGCGGGCGCCAGGCGTCGGTGGTGACGAGGGCCTTCAGCTGGGCCGGGGTGAACGGCGGGTTCTCCCGGCTGATGGCGGCGCCCTTCTCGGCGGCCGCGTTGTACTCGCTCACGTCGACCAGGAAGCCGTCCTTGGTGAGCAGGACCGCCCGCCAGGACTTGGTCTCCTCGCGCTTGTCGGGGTACTCGTACCCCTGGAGGACCATCAGCCGGGCGCCGTTCGGCAGCCGCTCGGCGGTGCAGTCGTCGAACGGGACGAAGGCCTTGTCCGGGCAGGTGACCTGGCCGACGCCCCCCTCGCCGTCGCCGGAGCCGCGGTAGAGGCCGACGGAGACGGCCGCCTTGCCGCGGCCGTCGTCGTAGACGCCGCCGGCGGACTGGCCCTTGCCGCCGAGGTCGGCGATCTCCCACTTCCCGGCCGGGGTGTGGGCCTTGAGGACGGCCGCGATGTCCTTGACGGGGATCTGCGCCTGGGCCGCCGCCTTCGGGTCGGTGGTGGCGGACGCGGTGCCGGAGACGTTGCCCGGCTTGGGGGCCGCGGCCACGGAGGTGGCCGTCGGCTGTCCGCCGGAGCCGACCAGGGATCCGCCGTACACGCCGCCGATGCCGACGGCGGCGAGCGCGAGGGCGCCGCCCGTCACCGCGAGGCGGCGGCGCACGAGGCGGCGCCGGCCGCGGGAGAGCCCGCCCGCGACGAGCTCGCCCCGGCCCTCGACGGAGAAGCCGTCGCCGGCTCGGCGCAGGACCGCGCCGAGTTCCTCCTCGAAGCCTTCGTGCTGGGAATCGTCGTTCTGAGGCATGCCGAAATCACCGTCTCCGGTTCGTGGGTGAAGAAGTCCAGTGGTCAGTCGCCGGTGGGCGACAGTGTGCGGTCGGCGGGCGGCGGTCAGCGGGCGGCGAACTCGGTGATGCTGCCGCCGAGCCGTTCCCGCAGCTTCGCCAGCGCCCGTACCGAGCGGGTGCGGACCGCGGCGGAGCTGACGTGCAGGGCGTCGGCGGTCTCCTCGATGCTGCGGTCCTCCCAGTACCGCAGGACCACGACCGCCCGGTCCTTGGGTGCGAGTCCGGCCAGCGCGTCGAGCAGCGCGATCCGGAGCGCGGGGTCCTCGCCGTTGGCGGGGGCGCGGTCCGGCAGCTCGCCGAGCGGGCGCTCGGTGGCGGACCGTCGCCGCTGGTGGTTGAGGAAGGTGCGCACCAGCACGGTCTGGGCGTACGCGGCGGGGTTGCCGATCCGGGCCATGCGCCCCCACAGCGCGTACATCCGGCCGAGCGTCTCCTGGGTGAGGTCCTCGGCGAGGTGGGTGTCGCCGCTGGTCAGCAGACATGCGGACCGGAAAAGGTGCCCCGTGCGTGCGGAGGCGAACTCCAGGAACTCGTCCGCGCGGGACTTTCTCATGCCCCTCCCTTCCCTCACGGTCACGTGGTGTGGTCGCCGTACACCTCATTGACGCGATGGGGTCGGGGAAATGTTTCAGGGGGACACGGACTAATTCCGAGGGGATCTCCCGCCCGACGTATCCGAATAAGCGGAATCGGGTAATCCTGAAGGTATGAACACTCTCAGCGCAGCAGAGATCCTGGCCGCTGGGGTTTGGCAGTCAGGGCTTGGACAGGTTCTCGGCGGACTGGTCATCGTCGCCGTGCTCATCGGCGCGGTCTGGCTCGGCTTCCGCGTCCGGGACCGCGAATCCGCGCCACCCAAGCCGGAGGAGCAGCCTCACCGGCCCGACACCGGCGCCATCCCGGGCGAGGCGTCCGAATACCGCAGGGCCGAGGAGATGCCGAAGAACGACGGCGAGCACCGGCTCATGCCGTACCAGCTGAAGGGCTCCGGCGGTACGGAGAGCTCGCCCGACCCGCCCAGCGAGGAGAAGCGCAAGTGGGGCGGGATCTCCAGCGGTGGCTTCGGCAGCGGGGGCACCGGACACGGCGACTGACGCCGGGCGAACCCAGGGCCGCCGCCGGGACACCGACGGCGGCCGCACCCCGCGTCACGGAGGTCACACCCCGTGGATGACGACACGCACAACAAGGACGACCGCGCCGTCGCCGCCCGCTTCGAGGAGGAGCGGCAGCGGCTGCGGGCCGTCGCGTACCGCCTGCTCGGCACGTTCGACGAGGCCGACGACGCCGTACGGGAGGCGGTGCTGCGCGCGGCACGGGAAGCGGTACGGGCCTCGGTGCGGCGCGGCGACCCGCCGACCGAGATCGTCGCCCGGGTCTGCCTGGAGCGGCTCCGGGCCCGCGAGGCCCACCGGGGGAAGCCCTGGGATCCCTGGGACCCCTGGGCCGTCGGCGCGCCGAACCGGCCGCACCGGCCCGACGAGGTCTCCGACCCCGGCAGGCGGGCCCTCCTCGCCGCCGACAGCGACTCCACCGCCCCGGACCTCCCGCAGGTCCTGGACGGCCTGACGCCCTCCGAACGGCTGGCGTACGTCCTCCACGACCTGTTCTCCGAACCGTACGAGGAGATCGCCGGGATCCTGGACCGCACCCCGTCCGCCGCCCGTCAGCTGGCCGGCCGGGCCCGGCACCGGGTGGGCGGCGCGGAGGAGATGCCGCACCCCGATCCCGACCGCGGCCGCGAGGTCGTCGCGGCCCTCCTGGAGGCCGCCCGCAACGGTGACCTCGACGGCCTCCTCGCCCTGCTCGACCCGGACGTGGTGCTCCGCGCCGACGCCGCCGCCGTCCGGGCGGGGACGGCCGCGGCTCACGGAGCCCCGGCGGTCGCCCGACCGGTCGCCCGACACGCGCGGGCGGCGCGCCCCGCCCTGGTGGACGGCATGGCGGGCCTGGTCGAAGGCGACCCCGCGGGTAGCGGCGACGCCACCGCGGTCCTCGGCTTCACCGTCCTCCACGACCTGATCACCTCCGTCGACCTCCTGGCCGACGCCGACCACCTCAGCCGACTGGACCTCCGGCTCCTCGACGGGACACGGCTGCCGCCGGCGGCGGCGTGAGGCCGGGCGGGGCGGGGATGTCCCCTGGCCGGGCGGTGTGTGGGGACGCCCCCAGGCCGGGCGGTGTGGGGGTGTCTCCACGGCCGCCCGCCCACGTCTCCTCCCCCGCGGCCGCCGCCGCCCGAGGACACCTCTCAGCAGACGCTCAGCGGACGCTCAGCGGCGTCCGTCGGGCGCTCAGCGGGCGTCCGTCGGGCGGCCCGCGCGGGAGGAGACGTGGGCGGGCGGCGCGAGGTCCGCGGGGAGGGCGGGGTCGGTGACGGGGTCGCCGAAGGTGGTCACCACGGGGAGGACCCCCGCCCACAGGCCGAGCGCCGCGTCCTCGGAGTCGCCGTCGTCCGGCGGACCGCTGCGGGTCTTCACCGAGGCCTCGGCGAGGTCGAGCGCGAGGACGGAGGTCGCGGCCAGCTCCTTGCGGCTGGGCTGCCGCACGTACTCCCACTGGCCCGGGGAGCTCTGCTCGGTGAGGGCCCGCAGGCCGCGCAGCTTCTCGTCCGGGTCGGTCACGATGCGGGGCACGCCGTAGACCATCGCGCAGCGGTAGTTGACGCCGTGCTCGAAGACGGAGCGGGCCAGGACGAGACCGTCGACGTGGGTGACGGTGACGCAGACGGTGGTGTCCGGGGCCTGGACCAGGCTGCGGCTGGCGACGGACCCGTGCAGGTAGAGCCGGTCGCCGTCCACGCCGTACGCGGTGGGCACCACCATCGTCGTCCCGTCGACGGTGACGCCGAGGTGGCAGAGGAAGCCCGCCGCGAGCACGGCGTCCAGGTCGGCGCGGCGGTGGCTGCCCTTCTCGCGCATGCGGCGCAGCCGGGTCCGCTCGGTGACGGCCAACTGGTCGTCGGAAGTGGCGGTGGTGGTGGTGCTCATGGTTCCCTCTCGCTCCGCGTACCGGTGTGCAGGTGTTGTACGGGTTCTCAGCCCGTCACCGCCACCGGCGCCCGCCTGTCGGAACGGCGGTGCTCCGCAAGGGAGTCGCAGATCTCGCCGGCCCGGACGGCGGCCATCGACAGGAGGTTGGCGGTGATGCCGTGCGAGTGCTCGGTGCCGCCCATCAGGTAGATCCCGGCCTCCATCTCCGGAGCGGTCTCCACCCGGTAGTCGCGGCGCACCCGCAGCCGGCCGGCCTCGTCGCGCAGGCAGGCGGCGTCGAGCTCGCCCAGCAGGCGGGTCGGGTCAGGCTCGCCGTAACCGGTGGCGTACACGACGGCGTCGGCCGTCATCGTCTCCGTCTCGTCCGTGGCGAGGTTCCGCACCTCGACGCGGACGCCGTCGGGGCCCTCCTCGACCCCGGTGAGCCGGGTGACGCCGAGGATCCGCAGCCGCTGCTCGCCGCGCACCTTCTCCTGGTACGAGCGGCGGTAGAGCTCCTCGATGAGGTCCATGTCGACCACGCCGTAGTTGGTGTTGCGGTGGTAGTCCATGAGCGTGCGGCGGACGGACGGATCGGCGCCGTGGTACAGGTCGACGGCCTCCGGGTCGAAGATCCGGTTCGCGTACGGGCTGTCGTCGGCCGGGCTGTACCCGTACCGGGTGTGTACGGCGACGACCTCCGCGCCCTCGAACGTGCGGTGCAGGTGGTCGACGATCTCGGCGGCGCTCTGCCCCGCCCCCGCCACCACGAAGCGGCGCGGGTTCCCGCTCGGCAGCGCGGCGAGCCGGTGCAGGAACTCGCTGCTGTGCCAGAGGCGTTCGGACGACTCGACGCCCTCGGGGAGCCGGGGCACGAGGCCGGTGCCGATGACCAGGTTCCGTGCCCGGTAGGTGACGGCCTCCGCCTCGGCGCCGCTGCCGGCACCGCCGAGCGCGGCGACGTCGACCTCGACGACGGGGCCGTCCTGGCCCGCCCGGTCCGCGGGGCGGATGGCCGTCACTTCGAGGCCGTAACGGACCATGTGGTCCACGCCGTTGGCCGCCCACTGGAGATAGTCGTGGAACTCCTCCCGGGTCGGGAACAGCGCCTTGTGGTTGATGAAGTCGACCAGCCTGCCCCGGTCGTGCAGGTAGGACACGAACCCGAAGCGGCTGACCGGGTTGCGCATCGTGGCCAGGTCCTTGAGGAACGAGACCTGCATCGTGGCGTCCGGGATGAGCATGCCCCGGTGCCAGCCGAACGCAGGCTGCTTCTCCAGGAAGACGGCCGTCAGCTCCTCGCCGGGCGCGGCCTGCTCGTTGTGCTCCTCGATCGCGATGGCGAGGGCGAGGTTGGCGGGCCCGAAGCCGACACCGACGACGTCGTAGACGGGAGTGGTCTCGTTCGTGCTCATGGCGGAAAACCTTTCGGAATCGGAGAAACCTGTTCAGGACGTACGAGCAGGGGTACGGGTACGGGTGCGGCCGGCCGTCAGCGCCACGCACCCGGCGGCGAGGACCAGGGCGAACAGCAGGCCCGTACCGGCGAAGGACAGGAACACGACCGCGATCAGCAGGGTCACGACGGCCGTCACGCGCAGCGCGCGCCCGGTGCCGCGCGCTCTGAGCGCCGCCGCGGCGGCCGCCACGTACAGGAGCAGGAACGCGCTGCTGGTGACGACGAGCACCGGCTCCTCGCCGGTCCCCGCGACGGTCAGCGCACCGAGGACCGCCGCGTAGGCGAGGGCCAGGGCCGCCGTCGCCCACACCGGCCGGCCGGCCAGCCGCCCCGGCAGGATCCGCTCGCGGGCCGCCGCCCGGACGACCCGCGTCGCGCCGAGGACCCACGCGTTGGTGGCGACCACCGCGAGCCCCAGGGCCAGCAGATCGCCGGCGACGGCACCGCCCTCGCCGAGCGAGGCGCCCAACAGGGCCGTGATGACGACCGGTTCGTCGCCCGGGACGGCGAGATACGCCGCCGTCACCGCCACGTACAGCAGACCCACGATCGGGACCGCCCAGCGGATCGCCCGCCGGTAGCTCCGGGCCGGGTCGTCGACCTGCTCGGCGAGCGTCGACACGTTCTCCCAGCCCAGGAACGAGAAGAACGCGGTCACGACGGCGATCCCGACCCCGCCCCAGCCGTGCGTGACGAACGGCGTGTACTCCCCCGCGTCGAAGCGCGGCACCGCGAGCACCACCGCCCCGCCGAGCCCCAGCAGCAGCACCACCAGCGCGGCGGCCTGGACCCGGGCACCCGCCGTCAGGCCCAGCAGCGTGAACGCGGCCGACACCGCCATGAACCCGATCGCGATCGGATACACCGGCCCGTCCGGCTCACCCAGCAGCCCCAGCAGGCACCGGGCCGACACGATGCCCATCACCGGGTTCCCGATCACGTACGTCGCCACGAGCAGCAGCCCCGCCGCCCGCCCCGACCTCCGCCCGAACCCCGCCTCCACCATCGCGGCCAGCCCCGACGCGTCCGGCCGCCACGCCGACATCTCCGCGAAGAACCGCGCGAACGGGTACGAGCTCACCGCCAGCGCCAGCCACGCGAGCAGCGCCGCGGGGCCCGCCTGCCGCTCCGTCAGCCCCGGCACCAGCAGAATCCCCGTCCCCACCAGGCTGCTGACGTAGAACACCACCAACGCCCTGACCCCGAGCCCCTCACGGCCCCCCTCAGCCACCTCCGGCCGAGCCACCACATCCGTCACACCGCCACCTCCATTCCAACGAACCGAAACTTCCCACTCACCACCCCAGCCGCCCCGTTCAAGCCACCGACGGCTCCCACACCCCGCCCGGCCCACCCCGTTGTGGACACCGGCGACTTCCGCGCCCCCGCCCAGACCAGGCCCACCCCGTTGTGGGCACGGGCCCGGCGTGAGCCTGCGCGGGCCGCAGGGCTCGGCACGGAGCCAAAGGCCCGGCGTGAAGTCAAAGGCCCGTGAGAACCTCCAAGGCTTCGGCGGCGGCGAGTTCGGCCGCGGCGGGCGCGGTCTTGAAGCCCGCACCGGACCACCCCGTCGCGAGGACGACGCGGCTGCCGGCGTGGGAGCGCCCGAGGTGGGGCCGGGAGTGGGGCGTGTAGAGGTCGACGCCTCGGCGCCCGGCGAGGAAGCGGGTGGCGGGGTCGGCGAGCCAGGGCCAGCGGACGGCGGCCCCCTGGCGGATGTACGTCACTTGGTCGTCGGTGAGCGTGTCGTCGCCCCCGGGGGGCACGTCCCATTCGTCGACGGGCCGCCCGGCCATGTAGCCGCCGGCGGCTTCACCGCTGAGCTGGGGTCTGCCCCAGACGCCGGTGACGAGGTCGACGACGGTCGGCAGGCCGGCCGTGGCGGGGTGGTGGAAGAAGCCGTAGCGGATGCTCTTGGTGCGTCCGGCGTCCGCGCCGCTGAGCCGGTGTCCGGCGATGTGCCCGGTCCCGCCGCCGGCGGCGAGGACGATGGCGCGGGCTTCGACGGGGCCTCCGGGTTCAAGGAGGACGCGGACGCGGTCGTCCCCGGGCGTGGCGACGAGTTCGCGGACGAGTGCGGGCAGCAGCCGGGCCCCGTGGGCGAGCGCCCGGTCGCGGTAGGCGCGGGCCGCGCGGGGCGGGTCGGCGTAGCCGGCCTCGGGTTCCCAGACGCCGGCGGTGATGCCGTCGACGGCGAGTCCGGGGAAGCGGGCCGCGATCTCGTCGGGAGCGAGGAGTTCGGCGGGCACGCCGGCGCCGTTGAGCTCGGCGACGCCCTTGCGGGCCTGTTCCATGTCGGGGTCGCCGCAGAGGACGAGCGACCCGGTGGTCATGAAGCCGTACGGGCCGGGTGCGAGCGCGGCCGGCCCCCAGGCGAGCTGGTGGCTGCGCAGGGCGAGCCCCCGCAGGTACGGGTCGGGTTCGTAGGACCGTACGAGCCCGCCGGACATCGCGGTGGCGTGGTCCTGGCTGCCGTCCATGGGGGCGACGAGCGCGACCCGGGCGCCGTGCCGGGCGAGTACGGACGCGGTGGCGGCGCCGACGACCCCGGCGCCCACGATGATCACGTCGTAGGCCCGGCCGCGGACGGGCGCGGTGGTGCGGGGCGCGTCCGGCACGGGCGCGAAGTCCCATCCGACGCTCCCGGCTTCCGGTTCCCCGCGCGCGGTGAACCCCCGGTCGGCGTGGGCCCGTACAGCGGCGAGCAGGGTGCGTCCGGTCCGTTCGGGGTCCTCGGTGAGCGCGGCGGTGGCGGCGGCGAACGCGGCGTCGACGTGGGTCTCGGGGCCGCCGCGCATCCGGGCCACATGGGCCGCGGGGCGACCGGGCGGCTCGGCGAGCAGCGCGGCGAACTCGTCCACCGCGCAGTCGTCGGTGAAGTAGAACGCCCCGCCGAACCCGGCTGCCCGCCACTCCTGCCCGATCCGCGCGGCCCCGGCATGGGTGCCGCACACGACGAGCGCGGTGATCGCCGCGACGGTCTCGGCGGTCGGCCCGTCACCGCCGTCGAGCACCTCGACGGCCGCGGGGCCGCCGAGGGCGCCGGGCCCGGTGCCGGAACCGAGGCCGGGACCGGAGCCGAAGCCCGTGCCGGACCCAGAGCCGGGGCCGGAGCCGAGGCCAGGGCCGACCGCGGCCCCGGCCCCGCGGCCCGTCGCCCCGCGGCCCGTCGTCCCACGGCCCGGACCGGACGGCGCGTCCGTTCCTCGGGGGCACCCCGTCAGAGCCGCCGGTACCGGCACCGCGCCGGTCGCGGGGCCGCTGCCGTCCGAGACGACGGCGCCGGACGGCAGGGCGGGGCTTGCGGGGGGTGCGGGCCGGGGTTCGCGGACGAGCCGGGCGAGGCATGTTCCGTAGGGGGTGCCATCGTGGGTGACGGCGATCCGGGTGTGCCCGGCGGACCGGACGGCCACCAGCAGGTCGGCGGCTTGGGCCCGGTCGTCAGGGCACCAGCGCAGGATGGTGCCGGCGCTGTCGGCGAGGAGGTCGGGCGTGGTGGCGAGGGGCAGCAGGACGGGGAGTCCGGCGGCCCGGTAGACGGGCAGGGCCACGCGCGCGCCCGCGCTGTTGAAGTGTCCGACGACCAGCGTGTGCCGGCCTTCGGCGACGACGGCCTCGGCGATCTGCCGAGCGGTCTCGGTCTCGCCCCGGTCGTCGTACAGCTCCCAGGTGACGGCGGACCCGTAGTGGGCGGCGGCCCGCTCCAGGTGTTCGCCCCAGGCGGCCCGTTCGCCGGAGAACGGGCCGACGACCGCCCCGCGCGGCAGCGCGTCCGCCGCGGCCTCGGCCTCGGCGGACCGCAGGCCGGTCACGGCGCCGGCCCAGTTGCCGAGGGCGGACACGACGCCGCCCGGGGTGACGACCGCGGACGCGTCCCCGGACACGGCCTCGGTCGCGATCGGGCCCGGGGCCGTGTCCGCGGCCCCGATCCCGGCCTCGCCGTCCCACAGCAGATCAGGCACTGAAGACCGCCCCGGGCCAGGCGGCCACCGGCGTCCCCGGGGCGAGGGGGGCCAGGGCGTCCACGTCCACCCGCCGCGCCTCGGGCGCGAGCGCGAGCAGGCCGGCGAGGCGGGCGGAGCCGTACGGCAGGGCGGGCGCGGCCCACGCCGACAGGGCGGCGGCGACGGCGAGCTGGGCGGCGAGGGCGGCCCGGTAGGCGGGGCCGCCGGCCGGGCGCTCCCGCTCGAAGCCGGTGACGTGTCCGAAGTCCTCGGCGAGGGCGACGATCTCGTCGAGCAGCGCGACGGCGCGCCGCGCGTCGTACCCCTCGACGCCGTACGCGTCCCGCAGCTGGCCGACGGTTCCGGCGAGCCGGTCGCGGAGCCGTTCCCATGCGGGGCCCTGCGGCGCCTCGGCGGGTGCGGCGCCGTCCGCGTCCTCGGCGACGGCGGTGAGGAGGCGGCCGAGCCAGCCGTCCCAGCGGTCGGCGAGCCGGGCGCGGCTGAGTTCGAGGGCCTGCGAACTGAAGCTGGTCTGGCGGCCGTTGGGCCGGTCGGCCAGGACGTGGTAGCGGAGCACGTCGGCGCCGGTGCGGGCGAGCTCCTCGTGCGCCCAGATGGCGTGGCGGCGGCTGGTGGAGAACTTGAGGCCTTCGAGCCGGTAGAACTCGTTGACCACGAAGGCCTTCGGCAGCGCGATGGCGGGGTCGTACGCCCGGAACGCGGCGGGGAACAGCAGCGCGTGGAAGTAGCCGTTGTCGAAGCCGAAGAACTGGACGGGGGCGGGCGCGGGCCCGGTGCCGCCGGCGCCGGTCCACTCCAGGAGGTAGCCGGGGGCCATCTCGAACCAGACGTAGACCCGCTGTTCGGTGAAGCCCGCGACGGGTACCGGCACGCCCCACTCGGAGGGGTGGCTGACGGCGATCTCGGGGAGTCCTTCGGCCCGCATCCGTTCGCACAGCGACCGCAGGTGCGGCGGCATGTCGACCTGCTCCCAGAAGTCGGCGAGCTGCTGCTCCCAGGGTGCGAGGGGGAAGTAGAGCCGTTCGCAGTCGCGGAGTTCGGGGGTGGCGCCGCAGCCGGTGCAGACGGGGTTCGCCAGGTCGGCGCAGTCGTTGGGGCGGCCGCAGGGCTCGCAGGCGTTGCCGTTGGAGCCGGAGCCGCAGTGCGGGCAGTCGCCCTTCAGGTAGGCCTCGTACAGCCACCGCTCGCAGCCGGTGCAGTACGGCAGCGGTGCCGTGCGGGCGACGATGTGCCCGGCGTCGTACAGGCGCTGGAAGAACTCCTGGACGGCCGTCTGGTAGCCGATGTCGCGGCGCGGGCGGACGATCGCGTCGAAGTCGGCGCCGGCGCGGCTCCACACGGACTCGATGGAGGCGCCGTAGCCGTCGGCGACCTCTTCGCCCTTGCGTCCGCCGTCGTTGATGCCGCGGACCGGCACGTAGCTCTGGTGGTCGTCGAGGCCGGTCGTGTAGCGGACCGGCCCGGTGCCCTCGGCGGCGAGGAAGCGGCGCAGGACGTCACCGGCGAGGTACGGGCCGGCGAGGTGGCCGATGTGCAGGTCGCCGTTGGGGGTGGGCGGCGTGGCGGTGATCCACTGGGCCGTCGTGCGGGGCGTCGGGTGCGTCACGTTGTCGCTCATGCGGCAACCTCCTCGTTCTCGTCGGTGCTTTCGGTGTCGTCGGTGCTGTCGGTGGGCAGCGCGGGCTCGCGCAGCGGCCAGTACAGGGAGATCCAACTCAGTTCGGTGTCGCCGGTGTTGTGGACGACGTGCTCCTGGTTGCGCGGCAGGACGACGACGTCGCCGGCGCGGAACGGCGGTTCGAGCCCGCCGTCGAGCGTCACCGCTCCCGAGCCCGCCAGGATGATCATGACCTCGTCCTGGTTGTGGCAGTCCGGGTCCGAATCGCCCCCGGGCCGCAGGAAGCAGGCCATCGCCCCGACGGGCGTCTCCTCCCCGCCGGCCCACGGGATCAGGCGCTGACAGGCGAGCCCGAACTCCTCCGTGGCGGAACTGCGGTCGATGCGGAAGCGGTTGGCCATGGCGGCGGCTCCGGTGGTCTCGGCGAGATCGCGGTACGGGGTCGGGGCGAGGGGCTGCTCTCCCGGCGGCGGGATGGGCGCGGTGAACGGCATGCGGGTCTCCTCGGACGGGCTACGGCGGCGGGCGCGACGGGCAACGGCGGGCGACGGCGGGCGACGGCGGGCGACGGCGGGCGACGGGCAACGGTCAACGGACGACGGACGACGACGGGCAGGGGGAATCCCGGCACGGCGCCACGGCGACAACACGGCGGCACACGGCGAGGCGGGACCGAGCGACCCCGGCCCCCGCGGTTCAGGCGCCGGCGTGCGGGTCCAGTCCCCGTACCGCCGAGACCGGGATGCGGGCGAGGCCCGCCATGACCTGGCGGGGCCCGGCACCCCACCCGTACCGCCGCTTCAGCGGGGCGACATGGGTGGCGATGAGCGCGAGCAGCGGGGTGAGGTCGGCGGGGGCGGCGCCGAGCAGGGCGAGGAGCTGCTCGGTGCGGGTCAGTCCGGCACCCGGGCCGATCCCGTGCACGGCGGTGTCCTGCCAGGTGGCGCCGGCGCTGCCGGCGACGACGGTGTTGTGCAGGGCGAAGCCCTGGTTGTCGTGGGCGTGGATGCCGACGGGGGCGGTGACGGCGGCACGGGTGGACTGGACGAGTTCGATGACCCGCTCCGGGCGGAACGAGCCGAGCGAGTCGACGAGGAACACGGCGTCGAGGGGGCCGAGCGCCGCGGCCTCGCCGAGACAGCCGTCGAGTTCGCGGTAGGAGGCGAGGTCGATGTCGGTGAGGAACAGGCAGACGCCGAGCCCGGCCTCCCGCAGCCGCCGCAGCGGGGCGGCGACGCGGGCCACCCGGTCGTACCGGACGGCGAGCCGCACCAGGCCGACGGGGACGGAGCCGGCGGCGAGCGCCTCGGCGATCCGGCCGGCGGCGGCCGTGGCGGCGGTGTCCGTGACGGGCAGGGCGGCGGTGTCGAGCAGGACGGAGAAACGCGGCCCGTACCGCTCGTCGTGGTCTCCGGGAAGGGGGACCGGCAGCAGGTCGCCGAAGGGGGCTCCGGGGCCGGCGGGGTCGTGGACGGTGCCCAGCTCGACGATGTCGACGCCGATCCGCGCGCAGACCGCGAGGTAGTCGGCGGCCAGCGCGGGGGGTACGGAGCCGCCGGTGAGCTGCCCGCCGGTGCGCAGGGTGCAGTCGAGCAGGGTCATGCTCATCCCCAGCCGGTGTCGTGCGTGCCCGGACCGCCGACCGGCGTGCCCGTTCCGCTGCCGTCGGTGCCGTTCGGGCCGCTCAGGACGGCCGCGCCCCATCCGGTGTCGTGCGTTCCGGCGCCGCCGGCGGCCTGGGTCGCGGTGACGGTGGCCAGACCCGCGAGGCCGGTGATCAGCGTGGTGGCGAGGAGGCTGGTGCGGATCCGCCGCTTCATGTCGGGTGTCTCTTTCCGCGAGGGGGCGTCGCGAGGACGCCGCGAGGAGGTCACGAGGAGGTCGTGATGGATTGAGCGGGATTACGAGCTTCACGGGCTGTGCGAGCTTGGTGAGCTTTGACCTTCTGGGCGGTGGGATGAACGTATCCCGCGACTGCATGCCTATGGGTCCGACCGCATGGCTCATGAGCCTGCATGGCAGCAACAGGACGCCATGACAAACGGGGGACAAAGTGTCGACAACCGACATAAGGCAGGGCTCCGGCAGCACTCGAACGGCCCGGGAGGCCGACCCGGGGACCACCCTCCCCACGCCTCCCGCGTCCGCACCGGCCACCACCGACGACGACCCGCTGACCCGCGTCTACGGCCGCGTCCTCGACCGCGACCCGGCGCGGCCCGCAGCACACTCCACCGAGCTCGCGGAGGAACTTCGACTCCCCCTGGCCCGGGTGGAGTCCGCCGTCTCCGCCCTCCTCGACATGGGCCTGCTCCGCCGCACCCCGGAACGCGCCGTGCTGCCCGTGGCGCCCGACGACGCCGTCCAGCGCACGCTCGGGCCGCTGGAACGCGAGATGCGCGCCCGCCGCCGACACATGGAGCGCAGCCGCGAGCAGCTGATGGCGTTCATGCCGCTCTACGAGTCACACCTGCGCCGGCAGACCCACCTGCGGCAGACCGAGCACGTCGAGCTGCTCACCGACCTCCGCTCGGTGCGGGAGGCGATCACCGAACTCGGCCGCACCTGCGAACGCGAGGTCCTCACGGCCCAGCCCGGCGGCGGCCGGCGCGCCGAGGTCCTGGAAGAGGCCGTGGCCCGCGACGAGGAACTCCTGCGCCGCGGCGTCCGCATGCGCATGCTCTACCAGCACACCGCCCGCTTCTCCGCAGGCACCTGCGCCTACGTCGAGCGGGTCGGCCGGCTCGGCGCCCAGGTCCGCACCCTCGACGACGAGTTCATGCGCCTCCTCGTCTTCGACCGCACCACCGCGGTCATCCCGGTGCCCGACGACCCCCAGGCCGCCGTCCTCATCCGCGAGCCGCACGTGGTCGCCTTCATGGTCGGCGCCTACGAACGCCTCTGGCTCGAAGCCCTCCCGTTCGAGACCGAGTGGGACCGCCAGACCATCATGGACATCTCCGACGAGCTCAAGCAGACCATCGTCCGCCTCCTCACCGAAGGCCTCACCGACGCCGCCATCGCCCGCCGCCTCGGCCTCTCCGTCCGCAGCTGCCGCCGCCACGTCGCCGACGTCATGTCCGCCCTCGGCGCCGAAAGCCGCTTCCAGGCCGGCTACCTCCTCGCCCAACAGGAGACCCCCGCCCCCCGGGCATGAAAAAACCCCAGGTCACGGCGAGTGAGTCCTGGGGTAATTCCGAGCCGCCTTCGGGATTCGAACCCGAGACCTACGCATTACGAGTGCGTTGCTCTGGCCAACTGAGCTAAGGCGGCATGCTGTGCAGACACATCGTGGGTGCAGCAGCGCGGCCAAGTCTACACAGTTTCCGGGGGTGGTCCGACCACCCCCGGATCAGGGCTATGAGCAGCGCTTTCCGTCCTGGGGAGGGGTGCCTTCGAGGAGGTAGGCGTTGATGGCGGTGTCGATGCAGTCGCTGCCGCGGCCGTAGGCGGTGTGGCCGTCGCCCTCGTAGGTGAGGAGGGTGCCGGAGGAGAGCTGGTCGGCGAGGGAGCGGGCCCACCGGTAGGGGGTGGCGGGGTCGCGGGTGGTGCCGACGACGAGGATGGGGGCGGCGCCGTCGGCGGTGATGCGGTGGGGGTGGCCGGTGGGCTGCGTGGGCCAGTAGGTGCAGTTGAGGGCGGCCCAGGCGAGGCCCGCGCCGAAGACCGGGGAGGCCTTCTCGAAGGCGGGTACGGCCTTCGAGGCGTCGGTGGGGCCGGCGTAGGCGGGTGGCAGGTCGAGGCAGTTCACGGCGGCGTTGGCGAACATCAGGTTGGCGTAGGTGCCGTCCGCCTCGCGTTCGTAGTAGCTGTCGGCGAGGGCGAGGAGGCCGGAGCCCTCGCCGCCGATGGCCCGGGTGAGGGCCTCGCGCAGCTGGGGCCAGGCGCCCTCGTCGTACATGGCGGCGATCACGCCGGTGGTGGCGAGGGACTCGCCGAGCGCGCGGCTCTCGCCGGTGGGCACCGGCTCGGCGTCGACGTCGCGGAAGAACGTCTTCAGGGCCTCGCCGGCCGCCGCGACCGACTTGGTGCCGAGGGGGCAGTCAGGCGTGCGGACGCAGTCGGCGGCGAAGGCGCGGAAGGCGGTCTCGAAGCCCGCGGTCTGGTCGCGGTTGAGGTCGACCGCGGAGAGCGAGGGGTCCATCGCCCCGTCGAGGACGAGGCGGCCGACCCGGGCGGGGAACAGTTCGGCGTAGGTGGCGCCCAGGAAGGTGCCGTACGACGCCCCCACGTACGCGAGCTTCTCGTCGCCGAGCACCGCCCGCAGGATGTCCATGTCCCGGGCCGTCTCGACGGTGGAGACGTGGGGCAGGATCGTGCCGGACTTCTTCTCGCAGCCGGCCGCGAAGTCCTTGAACGCGGCACTGAGCGCGTTGACCTCCGCCGTGTCGTCGGGGGTCTGGTCGACCTGGGTGTACGCGTCCATCTGCGGGCCCGTCAGGCAGTCGACCGGCTCGCTGCGGGCGACTCCGCGCGGGTCGACGGCCACCATGTCGTAGCGGGCGCGGACCGGTGCGGGGTAGCCGATGCCCGCGTACCCCTGGAGGTAGCCGACGGCGGAGCCGCCGGGCCCGCCGGGGTTGACCAGGAGCGAGCCGAGCCGCTTCCCGGGGCCGGTGGCCCGGGCCCGCGAGACGGCCAGCTTCACGTCGCCGGCCTCCGGGTTCGCGTAGTCGAGCGGGGCGAGCAGCGTCGTGCACTGGAAGCCCGTGACCCCGCAGTCGCGCCAGGACAGCTTCTGCGCGTAGTACTTCTTCAGCGCCCCGGCCTCGGGCGAGGCGGCTGCGGAGCCCGCGGCCGAGGCGCCCGGCGGGGTGCTCCGCGACGCGGCTGCGCCGCTTCCGCCCGAGCAGCCGGAGAGGATCAGTCCGGCGGCGGCGAGAGCCGTGGCGGACGTGCGGAGCAAGCGCCTGGAATCCATTCCCGGAGCGTATCCGCACGAGTACGGAACGTGTCCAATCGCGCTCCCCGCCGTGCGCTCCCCTGGGTCCGGCGTGATCGGCAGGACACCCGGGGCCTGTCGTCGCATTCCCGTCGTCGCCCGTGGGGCAGACGGGAATGC
>NZ_JBHJQI010000104.1:0-29731 GCF_042262805.1 Streptomyces sp. NPDC056361 | reverse complement strand
GCCGTTCCGCGGGTGCCGCCCCTCCCTCCGTACCGCTCCGTCCTACCGCCCGTTGAAGGCGTCCTTCAGGCGCGAGAACAAGCCCTGCTGACCCGGCTGGAACTGGCCGGTCGGCCGCTCCTCGCCGCGCAGCTTGGCGAGCTCGCGCAGCAGCCGCTCCTGCTCCGCGTCGAGCTTGCCCGGGGTCTGGACCTCGACGTGCACGATCAGGTCGCCCCGGCCGTTGCCGCGCAGGTGCGTGACGCCGCGGCCGTGCAGCGGGATCGACTGGCCGGACTGCGTGCCCGGCCGGACGTCGATCTCCTCGAGGCCGTCGAGGGTCTGCAGCTGCACCTTGGTGCCGAGCGCGGCCGCCGTCATCGGCAGGGTGACCGTGCAGTGCAGGTCGTCGCCGCGCCGCTGGAACGTCTCGTGCGGGGTCTCGTGGATCTCGACGTACAGGTCGCCGGCGGGGCCGCCGCCGGGGCCGACCTCGCCCTCGCCCGCGAGCTGGATGCGGGTGCCGTTGTCGACGCCGGCCGGGATCTTGACCGTGAGGGTGCGGCGGGACCTGACCCGGCCGTCGCCCGCACACTCGGGGCACGGCGTCGGGACGACGGTGCCGAAGCCCTGGCACTGCGGGCAGGGGCGGGAGGTCATGACCTGGCCCAGGAAGGACCGGGTGACCTGGGAGACCTCGCCTCGGCCGCGGCACATGTCACAGGTCTGCGCGGAGGTGCCGGGAGCGGCGCCCTCGCCCGAGCAGGTCGTGCAGACGACCGCCGTGTCGACCTGGATGTCCTTCGTGGTGCCGAAGGCCGCCTCGTTGAGGTCGATCTCCAGGCGGATCATGGCGTCCTGGCCGCGGCGGGTCCGCGAGCGCGGGCCGCGCTGTGAGGCCGTGCCGAAGAAGGCGTCCATGATGTCGGAGAAGTTGCCGAAGCCACCCGCGCCGAAGCCGCCGCCCGCGCCACCGCCGCCGGAGGCCGAGAGCGGGTCGCCGCCGAGGTCGTAGACCTGCTTCTTCTGCGGGTCCGACAGGACCTCGTAGGCGGCGTTGATCTCCTTGAAGCGCTCCTGCGTCTTCGGATCGGGATTGACGTCCGGGTGCAGCTCGCGCGCGAGCCTCCGGAACGCCTTCTTGATCTCGTCCTGGGAAGCGTCGCGGCGCACGCCGAGCACGGCGTAGTAGTCCGTGGCCACTTACGACTCCGCCAGGATCTGTCCGACGTAACGTGCCACTGCGCGTACCGCTCCCATCGTTCCGGGGTAGTCCATGCGGGTCGGTCCGACCACGCCGAGTTTGGCGACTGCCTCGCCGCCCGAACCGTAGCCGACCGAGACGACGGACGTGGAGCTCAGCCCCTCGTGGGCGTTCTCGTGCCCGATGCGTACGGTCATGCCCGATTCCTTGGCCTCGCCGAGCAGCTTGAGGAGCACGACCTGCTCCTCCAGGGCTTCCAGGACGGGCCTGATCATCAGGGGGAAGTCGTGTCCGAAGCGGGTCAGATTGGCGGTGCCGCCGATCATCAGCCGCTCCTCGTGCTCCTCCACGAGCGTTTCGAGGAGGGTCGCGAGCACGGTGGACACCGTGGCGCGGTCCTCGAGCTCCTCGAAGGACTCGGGAAGGTCCTGCACCAGCTGCGGCACGTCGGCGAACCGGCGGCCGACGACCCGGCTGTTGAGCCGGGCCCGCAGGTCGGCCAGCGAGGCCTCGCCGAAGGGAGCGGGGCAGTCGATGACGCGCTGCTCGACCCGTCCGGTGTCCGTGATGAGCACCAGCATCAGGCGGGCCGGGGCCAGCGAGAGCAGCTCCACGTGCCGGACGGTCGAACGGGTCAGCGAGGGGTACTGGACGACGGCGACCTGACGGGTCAGCTGGGCGAGCAGCCGGACCGTGCGGCCGACGACGTCGTCGAGGTCCACCGCGCCGTCGAGGAAGTTGTGGATGGCGCGCCGCTCGGGCGTCGACAGCGGCTTCACGCCGGCCAGCCGGTCGACGAAGAGCCGGTAGCCCTTGTCGGTCGGGATGCGGCCCGCGCTGGTGTGGGGCTGCGCGATGTAGCCCTCGTCCTCCAGGACCGCCATGTCGTTGCGCACCGTGGCCGGCGAGACGCCGAGCTTGTGCCGCTCGGTGAGCGCCTTGGAACCGACGGGCTCCTCCGTCCCGACGTAGTCCTGGACGATGGCGCGCAGCACCTCGAGTCTGCGTTCGCTGAGCATCGTGCGCACCTCCAGCTGTCGACGTCGTTCCGGTTGCTCCGCTTTTGGCACTCACCCGGTCCGAGTGCCAGCGATCCCCGGTCAGTGTACGGCGGCGGGCATCGCTCCTGGCAAGGAGGCGGCGCCCCCACCGGCTAGCGTCGCCCCATGGACGTGGATTGGGAAGCGCACGGATGGGAACGACTCGCGGACGGAGTGGGCCGGCGACGACTGCCCGGCTGGGACGCCACGGCCGGACTGGTACTGGGGGAACGGGGGGTGCTCCTGTACGACACGGGCTCCTCCCTCGCCGAGGGCGCCGGGCTGCGGGCCCAGGTGACGGCACTCACAGCCGGACGCAAGGTGACGCACATCGCACTCAGCCACCCCCACTTCGACCACGTGTTCGGCACGGCGGCGTTCGCGGGCGCCGAGGTCTTCGGCGCGGTCGGCTCCGACGAGCTCCTCGGCCGGGCGCGGGAGCGGGAGGAGCTGCGCACCGACGCGGTACGGCACGGCCTGGACGCGGCGGCCGCCGCGGAGGCCGCGGACGTCCTGGTGGCCCCGCGACACGTCGTCTCCGGCGAGTGGACCCTCGACCTGGGCGGCCGGCAGGTCCTCCTCGCGAACGTCGGCCCCGGCCACTCCGGCCACGACCTGGCGCTCTGCGTCCCCGGCGCCCGCGAGGTGGTGTTCTGCGGCGACCTGGTCGAGGAGTCGGGCGAGCCGCAGGCGGGCCCGGACGCGGTCCCGTCCCGCTGGCCGGACGCGCTCGACCGGCTGCTGGGCCTCGGCGGCGAGGACGCCCTGTACGTGCCGGGGCACGGCGCGGTCGTCGACGCCGCGTTCGTACGACTCCAGCGGGAGGAACTGGCGAGGCGCTTCTCCGTCGCATAACGTCGCCCGAATGCGCAGCTACAACCCGGATCTGACGCCCCCTTGGAAGCGCTCGGCGCCCGTGCCCGAGGTGCCGGCCGACCGCGACCTCGTCGTCGAGGAGGTCACCACGGGCTTCTGCGGGGCGGTCATCCGCTGCGAGGCGGGCACGGTGACCCTGGAGGACCGCTTCGGCAAGCACCGGGTGTTCCCGCTCGACCCTCGGGGCTTCCTCCTGGAAGGCCGCGTCGTGACCCTGGTCCGCCCCTCCGCCGCCCCGGCCCGCCCCACCCGCACCGCCTCCGGCTCGGTGGCCGTCCCGGGCGCCCGGGCCCGCGTCGCCCGCGCCGGCCGCATCTACGTCGAGGGCCGCCACGACGCCGAACTCGTCGAACGGGTCTGGGGCGACGACCTGCGCATCGAGGGCGTCGTCGTCGAGTACCTCGAAGGCGTCGACGACCTCCCGTCGATCGTCGCGGACTTCGCGCCCGCACCCGACGCCCGACTCGGCGTCCTCGTCGACCACCTGGTCCCGGGTTCGAAGGAGTCGAGGATCGCCGCCCAGGTGACCTCCCCCGACGTCCTCGTCGTCGGCCACCCCTACATCGACGTCTGGGAAGCCGTGAAACCCTCCTCCCTCGGCATCCCCGCCTGGCCCCGCGTCCCCCGCGGCCAGGACTGGAAGACCGGCGTCTGCCGCGCCCTCTCCTGGCCCGACAACACCGGCGCCGCCTGGCAGCACATCCTCTCCAGAGTCACCTCCTACAAAGACCTCGAACCCGCCCTCCTCGGCCGCGTCGAAGAACTCATCGACTTCGTGACGGCCCCGTAGCCCCCGTAGACCCCGTAGACCCCGGGGCCTCGCGGGCCCCAGGCGGGCAACCGCCCCGCCCCGGCCCGCCCTGGCACGCCCCGGCCCGGCCCCCGCGGCTACGCCCCTCCCGACCCTCCCTCCAGCAACCACCCCACCACCGCCCGAACCGCCCCGGACACCACCGCCCCCACCACCGCGAGCCCCACCTTGAGGGAGACCTTCCGCTTCATCGCCTTCCTCGTCTTCCTCATCTTCGTCGTCTTCGTCGCCTTCATCGCCGCCGCCTTTCGCCGCTGACCGTCTGGTCCCCCAACCCTCCGAGCCCCTCGCGGTGTTGCGCCAAGCGATACGCGTTGCGGATGCTGTGGGACAGTCCCGATCACGACCCGGAGGAGCGGCACGGGTGGATGGCGTCACGGCGGAGGGCCCCGAAGGCGACGAGAAGGCCCGCGACGGCGGAGCGGACCGCCCGGTCACGGCTGAGCTCGTACCGCTCGACGCCCTGGCGACCGACCTGGCGAACGCCCTGCTCATGGGCCTGCGGCCGATTCCCGACCACGTCGTGGGCGAGCGCCGCGAACTGGCCGAGGCATTACGCCGGTGCTTCTGCGAACTCGACACCACCCTCCGCAGGTACGCCGTCCAGCGCCGCTACAGCCCGAGCAGCGTGAGCCGCTATCTCAGCGGCGAGACCACCGCCCCCGACCACTTCCTCCACGCGCTCATGGACGACGTCGGCAAGAAACTGGGACGCCCCATGTCCCCGCAGGCCCGCCAGGCCCTGACCCGGATGCAGCGCGCGGCGCTCAAGTCGACGAACACCCGCGCGTGGCAGGTCCAGCAGCTGGAGGACCAGCTGGCCACCGCCCTCCAGGAGAAGGCCCTCGCGAGGACGATGGCCGACGCGGTGGCCACCTCCCTGCTCGAACACCAGGAGCGCGTCGCGACGCTGGAGGCCGAACGGCAGGCGCTCACCGAGGAGGTGAGCGCGCAGCGGACCGCCGGGATCGAACTGAACCTGTTGCGCGCGGAGCAACACCGCATGCTCACCGACCACCAGACCCTGCGCCGCCGGGTCGCCGAGCTGGAAGCGGCCCTCGAAGCGGCCGAACTCCGCGTCTCACTCGCCGAGCAACGCTGCGCCGACCTGGAGCACACCCTGCTCGCCGCCGACGCCGCCGCGGTCGCCGAGGAGGACGCGGACCGGCTGCGGACCGAGGAGAGGCTCGCCCGCAGCCAGGACGAACTGGCGAGACTGCGCGAGGAGGTGGCGTCGCTCCGGTCCGACCGATCGGCGGAGGCGGTCCCGGAAGGGGAAGGCGACGCACACCGGCCCGAGACCCCGACCGGGCGACCGGTCGTCCCGGACGCCGTCCTCCACGTCACCGTCGTCTTCGCGGGCCACCACCGGCCGTGGGCCGCGTGGATCGCGCAACGGCTGGAGACGCACGGCCACCGCGCCACGCTCCAGCGCTGGGACCCGCCCCCCGAGGTCCCCCTGGAGCAGGTGCTCCGCGATCTGCTGCTCGCCCGAGGCCAGGTCCTCTTCGTCCTCGACGAGTGGTTCTTCAGGCCGGGGAACCGGCCGGAAGAGGAATGGAACGACGTCCTGCGCGGCTTCGTCGGCGACCACGCCGAGCGCTTCGCCGCCGTCAACCTGACCAACCACCCCCTGCTTCCGGCCGCCGCCGTGCTCGAACCGGTGAACCTGTGGGGCCTCACCGAGGAGACGGCCGGAGTGCTGCTCCTCACCAGGCTCGCCCTGGGGACGGCGAGCGCCGGCGACCGGCGCCGCCCCGACGTGCCCCCGGCCCGCTACCCCGACGACCCTCCCGCCGTCTGGGGCGCGGTCCCCCGCCGCAATCCCCGCTTCGCGGGTCGGGACGACCTGCTCAACGCCCTCCAGGAACGCTTCATGGCCGCCGAGCGGGGCGGCGCCGCGTGCACGCTCCTGGGCATGTCGGGCATCGGCAAGACGCAGATCGCCGCCGAGTACGCATACCGGTTCAGCCCGGACTACGACCTCGTCTGGTGGGTGCACTCCGACGACCGCAACGTCCGGCTCGACCGTCTCGGCGACCTCGCGGCCGAGCTCGGCCTGCCCACCGGCGGCGATCCCGGCGCGCGCGTCCGCGCCGTCCGCGAGGCCCTTCGCCGGGGCACCCCGCACGGCCGCTGGCTCGTGGTCTTCGACGGCTGGGACGACACCGAGGCCATCGAAGGCCTGCTGCCCCACGGCCCCGGCCACGTCCTGATCACGTCCCGCAACCGCGGCTGGCGGGAGCACACCGACGTCCTGGAGGTCCCCGGCTTCGACCGGCGCGAGTCCACCGGCTACCTGATGCGCCGCGCCCCGCAGCTCACCGCGGCCGAGGCCGACGAGATCTCCGCGGAGTTCGGGGACGTACCCCTGCCGCTCGCCCATGCCGCCGCCTGGCTCGGCGAGTCCGGCGTGGACGCCGCCGAGTACCTCCACAGGGTCCGCGAAGGGCTCTACTCCACCGTCGACGACCGCTCCCCCGGCGACGACATGCCCAGCGCCTCCCTCACCTCCTGGTCGATCCTGATCAACCGGCTCCGCCGCTCCCATCCGCAGGCCCTGCAGGTCCTCGTCCTGTGCGCCTCCTTCGCCCCAGGCCCCCTCCCGCTCGGCCTGCTCCGCACCGGCCCCTCGGCCCACCTGCCGGAGGACGTCCGCTGGATCGCCACGGACCAGGCGGCCTGGACCCGCGCGCTCGACACCCTCGTCGGCTACTCGGTGCTCACCCGCGTCTCCGCCGACGGGGCGGGGAGCGGACCGGAAGAGGAGACGGTCCACATGCACCGCCTGGTGCACGACATCGTCGCCCGGCTCACCGACGGGGAGCACCACGCGGCGTACCGCAAGGCCGTCCGCAACCTCCTCGCCGAGGCCGATCCCGGCGACCCCGCCGACCCCGGCCACTGGCCCCGCTACTCCGTCCTCCTGCCCCACCTGGAGCCCTCGGGGGCGCTCGACAGCACCGCGCCCCGCATCCAGACCACCGTCCTCAACTGCCTGCGGTCCTGCGAGTACAGCGGCGACTACCAGGAGGGCATCCGGCTGGCCGGGCTCGTCCGGCAGCACTGGGACGCGTTCATGCGCCCGACCGAGGGGCCGATGCCCAGCCGTCTCACCGCCCTGGAGGCCGACCTCCTGCGCGCCGCCGGCCGCTTCCGCGAGGCGCACGCCCAGAGCCTCCGCGCGCTGCGGGACACGACGGTCGGCGGCCGGGGCCCGCACGGCGAACTCGCCGAACTGTACGCACGGGGCGCCGTGGCCGCGGGCCTGCGCCACCAGGGCCGGTACGCGGACGCGCGGGGCATCCAGCAGGAGGTGCTCGAACGGAGCGTCCTGCTCGTCGGCACGGACGACCCGCGCACCCTGGCCGCCCGCCACGACCTCGGGATCACGCTGCGGGCGCTCGGACACTACGCGGAGGCGTACGAGAACGACCTGGTGACGCTGGCGGTGCGGGAGGAGGTCCTCGGCGGGAACCATCTCGCCGGACTCGCCTCGGCCAATGCCGTCACCCGCGGTCGGCGGCTGCTCGGCGGGCATGGCACGGCGCTCGTCCACCAGGCCGATGTCGCCCGCCGCCACCGGAAGTCCTTGGGGGCACGCCATCCCCAGACCCTCGACGCCGACCTCGAACTCGCCCTGTGCTCCCGGCACAGCGACCCGCAGCATGCCGGCACCGCGCTCGCCGAGCTCCTCGACCGAGCCGTGGCCGTCCACGGGCGCGGGCACCACGTGACGCTCCAGTGCCTCACCCACTACGGGAACGTCCTGCGGGAGCAGGGCGACCTCGACCTGGCAAGGGAACTCGTCACCGAAGCGGACACCGGCTACCGGACCCTCCTCGGCCCCGCCCACCCCGTCTCCTTCGGCGCCGCCACCAACACGGCCCTCGTGCTGCACGCCTCCGACGAACGGCCGGCGGCCCACACCATGCTGGAGTCCGCCCTCGCGGGACTCGGCTCCGCGCTCGGGCCCGACCACCCCTGGACCCTGGGCTGCGCCCTCGACACCGCCGCCGCCCGCACCGGCACGGGGGACGTCGCCTCCGCCGTCGAACTCGGCCGCGACACCCTCCTCCGGGCCCGGCAGGTCCTGGGCAACCAGCACCCGCTGACGCTCGCCTGCCGACTCGGCCTCGCCTCCGACCTGCGCGCGCTGCCCGGCCCGCACGGCCCAAGCGCGGTCGAAGAGGCCGAGAACCTGGAGGAGGACGCCGTCGACTTCCTCACCCAGACCCAGGGCGCCCAGCACCCCCACACCCTTGCGGCCCGCAGGCGCGTCCGCCCCACCTGGGAATTCGAGCCGCACGTCGACTGAGGGGCGAGGCCCCTCGGGGGCATCTCGGTCCCCTGAGGGGCGAGGCTCCCCGGGGGTATCCCAGTCCCATGCGGCGCGAGGCCCCCGGGGGTATCCGAGGCTCCTGAGGGGGCGAGGCCCCGGGGTGGATGTCTCAGTCCACCAGGTCCCGCACCACCGCGTCCGCGAGCAGCCGGCCCCGCAGGGTCAGCACCGCGCGGCCCGCCTCGTACGGCGCAGGGTCGAGGAGCCCGTCGGCGAGGGCCTTGCCGGCCGCGGTGAGCCCGGCGGGCTTCAGGAGGGACAGGTCGACGCCGTCCCGGAGCCGCAGCTCCAGGAGGATGCGCTCCACCCGCCGGTCCTCCTCGGAGAGGAGCTCGCGGCCGGCGCCCGGAGAGTTCCCGGCGGCCAGCGCGGCCGCGTAGGCGCCGGGGTGCTTGACGTTCCACCACCGGACGCCGCCCACGTGGGAGTGGGCGCCGGGGCCCGCGCCCCACCAGTCGGCGCCGCGCCAGTAGAGCTCGTTGTGGAGGCAGCGGCCGGCCTCGGAGGTGGCCCAGTTGGAGACCTCGTACCAGGAGAAGCCCGCCGCCTCGAAGGCCGCGTCGGCGATCAGGTAGCGGTCGGCGTGCACGTCGTCGTCGGTCATGGGCACCTCGCCGCGCCGGATGCGCCGGGCGAGCTGCGTCCCCTCCTCGACGATCAGGGCGTAGGCGCTGACGTGGTCGGGGCCCGCGCCGATCGCCGCGTCGAGGGAGGCCCGCCAGTCGTCGTCGGTCTCGCCGGGCGTGCCGTAGATGAGGTCGAGGTTGACGTGCTCGAAGCCGGCCGCCCGCGCCTCGGCGACGCACGCCTCGGGGCGCCCGGGGGTGTGCGTACGGTCGAGGATCTTCAGGACGTGCTGCCTGGCGCTCTGCATGCCGAAGGAGATCCGGTTGAAGCCGCCCTCGCGGAGCTCGGCCAGGTACGCCGGGTTCACGGACTCCGGGTTGGCCTCCGTCGTCACCTCGGCGTCGTCCGCGAGCCCGAACTCGTCGCGGATCGCCCCCAGCATCCGTACGAGGTCCCCGGCGGCGAGCAGCGTCGGCGTGCCGCCGCCGACGAAGACGGTCCGCACCGGCCTCGGGTCGTCGCCGAGGACCTTCCGGGCGAGCCGGACCTCCTCGACGACCTGCTCGGCGTAGTTGTCCCGCGAGGCCAGCACCCCGCCCGTACCGCGCAGCTCGCTCGCCGTGTACGTGTTGAAGTCGCAGTAGCCGCACCGCGTGGCGCAGTACGGCACGTGCAGGTAGAACCCGAGCGGCCGCTCCCCCGCCCCTTCCAGGGCGTGCGGGGGCAGCGCCCCGTCGTCGGGTACGGGCTCACCATCGGGCAGTACGGAAGGCATGGGTCCCATTGTCCCGTACTGCCCGGGGTGGCCGTCGCGCGGCGGAGATCAGGACTCGCGGGAGCCCGCGTACATCTCCTCGATGAGGTCCTTGTACTCGCGCTCGACGACCGGCCGCTTCAGCTTGAGCGACGGGGTGAGCTCGCCGTGCTCGATGTCGAGGTCGCGCGGCAGGAGACGGAACTTCTTGATCGTCTGCCAGCGCTGGAGGCCCTCGTTGAGGCGGTCGACGTAGCCCTGGATCAGCTTCTGGGTGCGCGCGTCGGCGACGACCTCGGCGTACGGCTTGCCCGCGAGGTCGTGCTCGGCGGCCCAGCCGAGGATGGCGGGCTCGTCGAGGGCGATCAGGGCGGTGCAGAAGTTCCGGTCGGCGCCGTGGACGAGGATGTTCGAGACGAACGGGCAGACGGCCTTGAACTGGCCCTCGACCTCGGCCGGCGCGATGTACTTGCCGCCGGACGTCTTGATCAGGTCCTTCTTGCGGTCGGTGATGCGGAGGTAGCCGTCGGCGGACAGCTCGCCGATGTCGCCGGTGTGGAACCAGCCGTCGGACTCCAGGACCTCGGCCGTCTTCTCGGGCAGGCCGTGGTAGCCCTCCATGATGCCGGGGCCGCGCAGCAGGATCTCGCCGTCGTCGGCGATGCGGACCTCGGTGCCGGGGAGCGGCTTGCCGACGGTGCCGGTGCGGTAGGCCTCGCCGGGGTTGACGAAGGAGGCGGCGGAGGACTCGGTGAGGCCGTACCCCTCCAGGATGTGGATGCCGGCGCCGGCGAAGAAGTAGCCGATCTCGGGGGCGAGCGCGGCGGAGCCGGAGACGCAGGCGCGCAGGTTGCCGCCGAACGCCTCGCGGATCTTGCCGTAGACGAGCGCGTCGGCGACCTTGTGCTTCGCCGCGAGGCCGAAGGGCGCCGAGGCGGTGCCGGTGCGCCGGAAGTTGTCCTGGGTGGCCTTGGCGTAGTCGCGGGCGACACCGGCCGCCCACTGGAAGATCTTGTACTTGGCGCCGCCGCCGGCGCGGGCCTTGGCGGCGACCCCGTTGTAGACCTTCTCGAAGATGCGGGGGACGGCCGCCATGTAGGTCGGCTGGACCACCGGCAGGTTCTCGATGATCTTGTCGACGCGGCCGTCGACGGCGGTGACGTGCCCGACCTCGATCTGGCCCGAGGTGAGGACCTTGCCGAAGACGTGGGCGAGCGGCAGCCACAGGTACTGCACGTCCTCCTGGGTGACGAGGCCGGTCGCGGCGATGGCCTTGGCCATGTACGACCAGTTGTCGTGCGGGAGGCGGACGCCCTTGGGGCGGCCGGTGGTGCCCGAGGTGTAGATGAGGGTGGCGAGCTGGGTGGAGGTGATCGCCCCGACCCGCTCCTTGACCGCCTCGGGGTGCTTCTCCAGGTAGGCCTTGCCGCGCGCCTCGAGCTCGGCGAGGGAGAGCACGAACTCGCCGTCGCTCTCCACGCCGGTGGCGTCGACGACGACCACGTGGTGGAGGTTCGGCAGCTCGGCGCGGCGCTCGACCGCCTTGGCGAGCTGGGCCGCGTCCTCGGCGATGAGGACCTTCGACTCGGAGTCCGAGAGGATGAACGCCGACTCCTCGGCGTTGGTCTGCGGGTAGACCGTGGTGGTCGCGGCGCCCGCGCACATCACGCCGAGGTCCGCGAGGATCCACTCGACCCGGGTGGAGGACGCGAGGGCGACCCGCTCCTCGGCCTGCACGCCGAGGTCGGCGAGACCGGCGGCGATGGCGTAGACCCGCTCGGCGGCCTGCCCCCAGCTGAGCGACTTCCACTCGTCGGGGCCGGTACCCGAGGCGGCGGGTACCGGATAGCGGTAGGCCTCCGCATCCGGAGTCCGCTCGACGCGCGTAAGGAAGAGGGACGCCACGGAGGGCGGCCGGTTCTCGATCTGGGTCTGTGTGTCGCTCACGACGTCCTCCGGGCGGCGGCGGTGCCTTCTGGTGGTTCGTAACTAACTGGCGAGTAACCTTCGAGCCGGGATCAGAGTAAGGGGCCGAGGACCGGTGCGTAAGGGGCTACAGGGCGTCGCTTCATAACGAACGGGCCCACGCGCACCCGGCGCGTGGACCCGTTGGTTGCACAGGACAGCTACGTGCGGCGCCCTTGCTACTTCTTCTTGCCGGACGACTCGTCGCTCGACAGGACGGCGATGAAGGCCTCCTGCGGCACCTCCACCGAGCCGACCATCTTCATGCGCTTCTTGCCTTCCTTCTGCTTCTCCAGCAGCTTCCGCTTACGGGAGATGTCACCGCCGTAGCACTTGGCGAGGACGTCCTTCCGGATGGCGCGGATGGTCTCGCGGGCGATGACCCGGGAGCCGATCGCGGCCTGGATCGGCACCTCGAAGGCCTGGCGCGGGATCAGCTCGCGCAGCTTGGCGACGAGCCGCACGCCGTAGGCGTACGCGGCGTCCTTGTGGGTGACGGCGGAGAACGCGTCCACCTTGTCGCCGTGCAGCAGGATGTCGACCTTGACCAGGCTGGACGCCTGCTCGCCGGTGGGCTCGTAGTCCAGGGAGGCGTAACCGCGCGTCTTGGACTTCAGCTGGTCGAAGAAGTCGAAGACGATCTCCGCGAGGGGCAGGGTGTAGCGGATCTCCACCCGGTCCTCGGACAGGTAGTCCATCCCGATCAGCGTGCCGCGACGCGTCTGGCACAGCTCCATGATCGCGCCGATGAACTCGCTCGGGGCGAGGATCGTCGCGCGCACGACGGGCTCGAAGACGTCGTCGATCTTGCCCTCGGGGAACTCGCTCGGGTTCGTGACCGTGTGCTCGCTGCCGTCCTCCATGACCACGCGGTAGACCACGTTGGGGGCGGTGGCAATCAGGTCGAGCCCGAACTCGCGCTCCAGGCGCTCGCGGATCACGTCGAGGTGGAGCAGACCCAGGAAGCCGACGCGGAAGCCGAAGCCGAGCGCGGCGGACGTCTCCGGCTCGTAGACGAGCGCGGCGTCGTTCAGCTGCAGCTTGTCCAGGGCCTCGCGGAGGTCCGGGTACTCCGAGCCGTCCAGCGGGTACAGACCCGAGAACACCATCGGCTTCGGGTCCTTGTAGCCGCCCAGCGCCTCGGTGGCGCCCTTGTGCAGGGAGGTGATCGTGTCACCGACCTTGGACTGGCGGACGTCCTTCACACCGGTGATCAGGTAGCCGACCTCGCCGACGCCGAGACCGTCGGACGCGGTCATCTCCGGCGACGAGACGCCGATCTCCAGCAGCTCGTGGGTGGCGCCCGTCGACATCATCTTGATGCGCTCGCGCTTGTTGAGCTGGCCGTCGACGACACGGACGTACGTCACGACACCCCGGTACGAGTCGTACACGGAGTCGAAGATCATCGCGCGGGCCGGCGCGTCGGCGACGCCGACCGGCGCCGGGACGTCCCTGACCACCCGGTCGAGCAGCGCCTCGACACCCATGCCGGTCTTCGCGGAGACCTTGAGGACGTCCTCCGGCTGGCAGCCGATGAGGTTGGCCAGCTCCTCGGAGAACTTCTCCGGCTGGGCCGCCGGCAGGTCGATCTTGTTCAGGACCGGGACGATCGTGAGGTCGTTCTCCATCGCCAGGTACAGGTTGGCGAGGGTCTGCGCCTCGATGCCCTGCGCCGCGTCCACCAGCAGGATCGTGCCCTCACAGGCGGCGAGCGAGCGGGACACCTCGTAGGTGAAGTCGACGTGCCCGGGGGTGTCGATCATGTTCAGGATGTGCGTCCTGCCCTCACCCTGCCCGTCGGTGGGCGCCCAGGGCAGCCGGACCGCCTGGGACTTGATCGTGATGCCGCGCTCCCGCTCGATGTCCATCCGGTCGAGGTACTGGGCACGCATCTGCCGCTGGTCGACCACACCGGTCAGCTGGAGCATCCGGTCGGCGAGCGTGGACTTGCCGTGGTCGATGTGCGCGATGATGCAGAAGTTGCGGATCAGAGCCGGGTCGGTACGGCTCGGCTCGGGCACGTTGGTAGGAGTCGCGGGCACGCAGGGTCTCGTCTCGGGGCGATGTCGGATCGATACGTAGGCTCCATGGTCCCATGCCCGTCGCCCGGCGCCCGGTTTGGGCGGCCCCGAGAGTGACTGGTAATGTGGACAGCTGTGTCTCGTGTGCCCTCTCAGCCTGCGAGTCACACTCCAGAAGGAACATCGAACCTGTAAAGGCTCTTTTCGTGGCGAACATCAAGTCCCAGATCAAGCGGAACAAGACCAACGAGAAGGCGCGCCTGCGCAACAAGGCCGTCAAGTCGTCGCTCAAGACCGCGATCCGCAAGGCCCGCGAGGCCGTCGCCGCGGGTGACGTCGAGAAGGCCGTCGTGGCTTCTCGCGCCGCTTCCCGCGCGCTCGACAAGGCTGTCTCGAAGGGTGTCATCCACAAGAACGCCGCCGCCAACAAGAAGTCGGCGCTGGCCACCAAGGTTGCCACCCTCCAGGGCTGAGCTCTGATCTAACCGGTCGCACGGGACCCAGCGGGCCCTCTCTCCCGCTCCCACCCGACCACCCGGACTCGCACGCGGACGCGTTCGCCACGCGGGTGCGAGCCCACCCCTTACGCCGAAGGCCCCGCCCCCTCCTTCCCCAGGAGCCCGGGGCCTTCGCCGTTCCCCGACACCGCCACGTCCCCAGTCCACGGGCACGCCAGGCGAGCAGCTCACGGCCGGCCCCCGCAGCTCAGGGCCGGGTCCCACAGGGGCGCGACCACAAGAGACGGCCGGACGCAGGCACAGGCCGTACATGCACAGGCGTGCAGGCGTGCAGGCGTGCAGGCGTGCAGGCGTGCAGGCGTGCAGGCGTGCAGGCGTGCAGGCGTGCAGGCGTGCAGGCGGATGCTACCGCCGGCCCGCCCGGAGCCCGATAGGTCGCGCTACCCTGCGGCGCGAAGCCACTGCCGCCTTCCAAGGCCCCAAGAGGCCGCTCCTTCACGGCCGCGAAGCCGCCGCTTCCTCCCCAGAAGTCCGGGAACAACGTCCTGCGGAGCGAAGCCGCCGCCGGTCCTCCGAGAACCCGCGCCCGATCCCGCAGAGCGAAGCCGCCGACAGCCCTCCAGAGGCCCGGAGCCGACAACCCGAGGCAGCCGAAACCGCCGCCAGAAGCGCGAAGCTGCTGCCAGCTCCGCCGTATGGCCGGAGGCCAATTACTCGCGGCGCGAGGCCCATCGGCCCCGCCATGGGGCCGGGAACCGGCACGTCGCGGCGCGAAGCTCCCGTGAGCCACGCCAGGAGCCCGGGACACGCGGCAGCGCGAAGCCGCCGGCCCCCGCCACGGTCCCAGGGCCGACATCCCCACCATGCAAGGCCGCCGCCGGCCGCCATGCAGGCCCGGACTGTCTGCGACGGTCTCCGGCGGCCCCACCGGAACGGCGAGAAGTGGCTCCGCCAAGCGTTCGACCGGCGGGCCGGTGGGGGCCCGCGCACAAGCGCAGCCAGCGAGAAGAGGCCGTCAGGGGTCCAGGTGAGCCGTCGGCTACCCGTTCGGGAGGTGGGGTCACTTCCCGCCGTTCGCCCGGATCCAACGGAAGCCGTTCAAGACACCCGGACCGACAATCGGCGGCGCGAAGCTGCCCCCAGTCCCGCCAGGGGCTCTGGGCGCCTGCGGCGCGAAGCGGCCGCTCCCCCTATCCCGCCAGGGCCCCGGGGGGGCACCCCCGGGAGTCACCTCAGCACCGGCAGCTCCCGGCAGGGTTTCGGGAAGGGGTGGGGTGGGGGAACCAGCTCGGGCACCAGCCAGGACCGGCCCGCACCGGCCCACCGGCACCGCCTCCCACACCCACACCCGCACCCGCACCCGCACCCGCACCCAGACGGACCCGGAACAGCCCGCCCCCTACCCCCCGCGCCCCATCCTCGCCGCCCGCGCCACCGCGACCACCGCCTTTTCGAGGGCGTACTCGGGGTCGTCGCCGCCGCCCTTGACGCCCGCGTCGGCGTCGGCGATGGCGCGGAGGGCGAGGGAGACGCCGTCGGGGGTCCAGCCCCGCATCTGCTGTCGGACGCGGTCGATCTTCCAGGGGGGCATGCCGAGCTCGCGGGCGAGGTCGGCGGGCCGGCCGCCGCGGGCGGAGGAGAGCTTGCCGATCGCTCGTACGCCCTGGGCGAGGGCGCTGGTGATGAGGACGGGCGCGACGCCGGTGGAGAGGGACCAGCGGAGGGCTTCGAGGGCCTCCGCGGCGCGCCCCTCGACGGCACGGTCGGCGACGTTGAAGGAGGAGGCTTCGGCGCGCCCGGTGTAGTACCGACCGACGACGGCCTCGTCGATCGTGCCGTCGACGTCGGAGGTCAGCTGCGCGACCGCGGAGGCGAGCTCGCGGAGGTCGCTGCCGATCGAGTCGACGAGCGCCTGGCAGGCCTCGGGCGTGGCGGAACGCCCGAGGGCCCGGAACTCCTGCCGCACGAAGGTCAGCCGCTCCGCCGGTTTCGTCGTCTTGGGGCAGGCCACCTCCCGCGCTCCGGCTTTGCGCGCGGCGTCGAGCAGGGCTTTGCCCTTGGCGCCACCGGCGTGGAGGAGGACGAGGGAGATGTCCTCGATGGGGTCACCGAGGTAGGCCTTGACGTCCTTGACCGTGTCGGCGGAGAGGTCCTGCGCGTTCCGCACGATCAGCACCTTGCGCTCGGCGAAGAGCGAGGGGCTGGTGAGTTCGACGAGCGCCCCGGGCTGGAGCTGGTCGGGGGTGAGGTCACGGACGTCCGTGTCGGCGTCGGCGGCCCGCGCGGCCGCCACCACCTCGTGGACGACGCGGTCGAGGAGCAGGTCCTCCTGCCCCACCGCGAGCGTCACGGGGCCGAGGAGGTCGTCGGGGGAAGTCTTTCTGGTGGCCATCGCGATCCAGCATCCCACGGGCCACTGACAGCCCGTTCCCGGCGGCGCGCGAGAATGGCGGGGTGAGTGAACGACACGTACTGGTACTCCCCGACCGCGACTCCGCCGAGGAGCTCGCGGGGGAACTCCCCGACCGTTTCGGCGTCGCCGAGGAACCCCAGCTCGTACGGGACTCCCTGGCCGGGGAGGACGACGCCGAGGACGCGCAGTGGCTGGTGGTCGTGGAGGACCCGGACGGCCGCCTCGACGCGACGGCCCTGGACGCGCTGGCGGCCGAGTACGAGGGCTGGCTGGAAGCCCCGTAACCCCGGGGCCACCGCCGCCCCGCCCCGTCAGCCCTTCTTCGGCACGATCTGGATGTCGAGGTCGATGCTGATGCTGGATCCGACGGCCGCGATCCCGCGCGCGAGCAGCGTCTGCCAGGTGAGGGTGAAGTCCTCGCGGTGCAGTTCGGTGCTGGCGCGGCAGGCGCCTCGCGTCTCGCCCTCCAGGCCGTTCCCGAGGCCGAGGTACTGGGTGTCGAGCGTCACCGTGCGGCTGACGCCGTGGAGGGTGAGGGCTCCGGTGACGGCCCACCGGTTGCCGCCCCGGTGGGTGAAGCGTTCGCTGAAGAACTCCAGCGTCGGGTAGGCGCCGATGTCGAGGAAGTCGCCCGAGCGCAGGTGGTCGTCGCGCATCTGGACGCCGGTGTCGATGGAGGCCGCGTCGATGACGACGTGCATCGCCGAGTTCTCCATGCGGTCGGCGATCCGCACGGCGCCCGCGAAGCTGTTGAACCGGCCGTGGATCCGGGCCAGGCCGATGTGGCGCGCGGTGAATCCGATCTGCGAGTGCATCGGGTCGATCTCCCAGTCGCCCGGCTCCGGCAGCTGGGGCTGCGGGGCGACCTGGAGCAGGACGTCGCCGAGGCCGGTGTGGCCGCCCACGGCGACGACGGCGGTGCCGTGGTGCGGCGTGTAGCCCTCGGCGGTGACGGCGAGCCGGTACTCGCCCGCCGGCACGGTCGCGAGCGCGGTGCCGTACGGGTCCGTCTCTCCGGCGAGCACCTTGCGGCCGGCGGCGTCGCTGACGACGAACTCGGCCTGGCGGACGGGCTCGTGCACGGGGTCGAGCACCCGGCAGCTCAGCACTCCTGCCGTGGCGGGGATGGGGACACCGGCGAGCGGTCCACCCCGCGCTGCCCCCACCGCACGCTTCCCGAAGAGACGGTCGAACATTCTTCACGCACCCCCGTGCGACTCGTTCACTGTGCAACGAATTCGCATTCGATCACCGTTGGGGGGTTCGAGGCAAACGGGGCAAGTGTTACCGAGGGTCCGAATTATGAATTCCGCTTTTCGGCTTCTTCCCCGCGTACGACCGGCAGCGCGTCGAGGACGATCCCGAACAGGTCCCGGTACGCGTCGCGCACCTCCGCCTCCCCTTCGAGCTCCCGCTCGAACCGCTCGCCGTGGACGCGGGTGATCAACTTCCCGCCGCTGAGCGTGACCCGGCCGTCCTCGGTCAGCAGGGAGCAGATGAGGGAGCGCGTGAAGTGCGAGTCGGGCGAGGTCCGGTGGTACCAGGCCCCGGCGGTGAAGTCGGCGAGCTCGCGCGGCCGGGGCTCCAGCCGGTACTGCGGCTTCCCGTCCCGCAGTACGTCCAGGTCGCCGTCGGCGGTCGCCACGATCCGGAAGACACCGCCCGGGTCCTCCTGGTCGGCCCGCTCGTCGAAGGCCAGCGGGAAGTGCCCGTGGTCGCCGAACCCGACGTCGGCCAGCCACCGCCCGCCTTCGGCCGTCTCCACCAGCAGCGCCATGTGGTCGTACGGGATGCCCGGCTTCCCCTCCGGCCCGATGACCCGCCCCTGGAGCAGCGACACCCGGTATCCGAGGCCGCGGAGCAGGACGGCGAACGCGGTGTTCACCTCGTAGCAGAAGCCGCCCCTGCCGGCTCCGACCACCTTGTCGAGCAGCGCCTTCTCGTCCAGGACGATGTCCTCGCCGAGGTGGATCGACAGGTTCTCGAAGGGAACGGTCCGCAAGTGCCGCAGGTGCAGGTCGCGCAGCGCGGCTGCGTCGGCCCGGTCCGGACGCTCCGCCCCGATGCGCCGCAGGTAGGCCTCGACGTCGGCCGCCCCGGGGACGAAGGGCTCGGGGACAGAGGGCTCGGTGACAGAGGACTCAGGGACAGAGAACTCGGAGACGGGGGACTCAGCGGCGGAGGGATCGGGGACGGACGGATCGGGGATAGAGGGATCGGACGGGACGGGCAGCGTCGGTGGTGTCGTCATACCGGAAGTCTGCCGGGCGCCGGACTCCCCTAGGGGGTGTCTTCCCGATCATGTCGGGCGCGTGGCCTGATCGACAGGTCACCCCCTAGCCGACGGGTACCGACTCCTCTTCCCTCGTGGGCAGTTCGCGCATCCGCGGCAGCGGCGAGGGCAGCAGCCACAGCACGGCGAGCACGGCGCCGGCGGTGCCGATCCACAGCGTCGGACGCAGCCCGATCGCGGTGCCGAGCAGGCCGCCGACGAGCGCGCCGAGCGGGCGGAAGCCGTGGTTGAGCGTCCGGTACGCGCCCATGACCCGTGCCCGTACGGCGTCGGGTATCAGCGCCATCTGGAACGATCCCCCGGCGATGTCCGCGATCATCACTCCGACGCAGGAGAGGAACTCCGCGGCGAACATCACGGCCACCACCAGCGGGAGCGGCCCGTCGGCCAGGGGTATCAGCAGCAGCGGCAGCGTGAAACCGAGGAAGCCGGCGACGAGCGAGGGACCGACGCCGATCCTTCGGACGACCGATCCGGCGCACGCCGCGCCGATGAGTCCGCCCACCGCTCCGGCGCCGAGGATGAGGCCGAGCAGACCCGCGCCGATGCCGAGTTCGGTCGTCACGTAGAGCACGAAGAGGGTGTGGAACATGTAGTTGAAGAACTGGACGGTGCCGGAGGCGGCGAACAGCGCGCGCATCGAGCGCTCCCGGAGCACCCAGCGCAGCCCCTCGGTGAAGTGTCCCTTGGCCACGGGCGCCGGCGGGGGTTCGACGGGCTTGATCCGAGCCAGGTACCCGGCCGACACGACATAGGTGAGGGCGTCCGCGACCAGGGCGAACGGAGCGGTGAGCACCTGCACGAGGACGCCGCCGATCCCGGGTCCGGCGAGCCAGGACATCGAACGGCTGCCGTTGACCAGCGCGTTCGCCTGGACATAGCTCTCGGTGGGCACGAGCGCGACGAGGAGCGTCGCGTTGCAGACCTCGAAGAGCACGGTGAGCGCCCCGACCCCGAAGGCCACCGCGTACAGCTGACCGAGCGTCAAGGCGTCGAGGGCGTAGGCGACGGGGAGCGTCAGCACCAGTGCGGCCCGGCCGAGGTCGGCCGCGATCATCGCGCGTCTGCGGTGTGCCTGTCGGTCGGCCCAGGCACCGAGCGGCAGGTTGAACAGGAGGGTCGGCACGAGTTCGGCGGTCTTGAGCCAGCCCATCGCGGCGGCGTCGGCGCCGAGGATCAGGACGGCGGCGAGCGGGATGGCGATCAGCGAGATCTGGTCGCCGGTGAGGGACACCGTCTGGCCGGTCCAGTAGCGGCGGAAGGCACGCTCACGCAGCAGTGCCGGCACACGTTCCACGAGGGCCATCCCCCTCACTCCCCTTCGCTGTCGGGAACGTCCTGGTCCAGGTAGGCGATCCGCAGGATGCTGACCTGCCGCGCGCCCTCGGGCCTGAGGGACGGGTCGGACGCGCGCGCCTCGTAGGGCCGGAGCAGGGCGTCGATCCGCTCTCCGAGCCCGGCCAGCTCCTCGGGCGTGAGGTGGAGCAGGGAGTCGCCGAACTGCTCGGCCTCCCGCCACTCCCTCGGCAGCCGGTGGCGGTTCTCCATGGCGCGGGTGACCCGCTCGAAGTAGCGCTCGGCGACCGCGGCGCTCAGCGCGTCGGCGGCCTCCGCGACGGTCGCGTCCTCGCTGTACTCGGGCCATTCCGTGTACCGGGCCGTGGCCTGCCAGGGTTTCTCCCGCCCCCGCCCGCCCGGCGCCTCCTCGACGAGCCCGTACTTGGCGAGTATGCGCAGGTGGTAGGAGCAGCTGGCCACGGATTCGCCGGTCAGCTCGGCGGCCCGGGTCGCGGTGAAGGGTCCGCTGCTGCGCAGCAGTCCCACGAGGGACATCCGCAGGGGGTGGGCATAGGCCCGAAGGGCGCGGGGGTCGGTCAGACGGATGCTGCGGGGCTGCTCGCCCCCGGGGGGCGGCTCACTGGTCTCCGGCATGATGAAAACCTATCTTTAGAAAGACTTCTTTACAAGGGTTTCTTTACAAGGGTTCCTTTACTAGCCCTCACCACCCCCTCGGCACGGCCACGAGCCCCCGCCCCGCCCCCACCACCGCGATCGCCCCCTCCCGATCCGTCCGCAGCACCCGCGCCCCGCCCGCCCGCAACGCCTCCACCGTCCGGGGCGAGGGATGCCCGTACGGGTTGTCCCGCCCCGTCGACACCAGCGCGAACCTCGGCCGTACCGCGTCCATCAGCCCCGGGTCCTGGTGCGCGGACCCGTGGTGCGCGACCTTGAGCACGTCCACCGGCCCGAGACCGGGATGCGCCCGCAGCAACTCCCGCTGCGACGGCGGTTCCAGATCACCGAGAAGCAGCAGACTCACCCCTCCCCCGGTACGGACGAGCAGCGTGACGCTCGCGTCGTTCGGCCCGGCGGAGGCCGCTCCGGAAGCGCCCGACCGCCCCGAGGCCGCCGACCGCCCCGAAGCGCCCCGGGAATCCGTCGGAGGCCAGAGCACCCGCCACTGCAGGGTGCCCACCCTCCGCTCCTCCCCGGGCCCCGCCGGGATCAACGGCACCCGCGCGGCGGCGGCCGTCCGCCGTACGAACGCCGCCTGGGCCGGCGGCTCTTCGAGCCCCGTGGTCTGGATCGCCCCCACGGACCGCCCCCGCAGCACGCCCGGCAGCCCTGCCACGTGGTCCGCGTGGAAGTGGGTGAGCACCAGCAACGGCACCCGTCTCACCCCGAGCTCCCGCAGGCACCGGTCGACCGGTACGGGGTCGGGTCCGGCGTCCACCACCACCGCGGCGTCCCCGCCAGCCGCGAGCACCGTCGCATCCCCCTGCCCGACCTGGCACATCGCGAACACCCACCCCGGCGGCGGCCACCCGGTGAACCATCGGGGCAGCGGCGCCGGCCGCACCACCACGACCAGGAGCAGTACGGCCAGAAGCGCGACGACCGGCCCTCGGTGCGGCAGCCTGCGCGCCCCGAACACCACCAGGGCCGTGAGCAGCGCGAGGCCCAGGCCGCCCCACCACCCTCCGGGCCACTCCAGCTCCGCCCCCGGCAGCGCGGCACCCCTGCGGGCCACCCACGCGATCCAGCCGGCCGGCCATCCCGCCACCCACGCCAGGCCCTCCGCACCCGGCGTCCACACCGACGCGAGGGCGAGGGTGGCGAATCCGAGCACGGTCGCGGGCGCGACCGCGAGCTCGGCGAACAGGTTCGCCGGAATCGCGACCATGCTCACCCGGGCGGCGAACACCACCACGACCGGAGCGCACACCGCCTGCGCGGCCAGCGCGGCGGCCAGCGCCTCCGCCGGCCGACCGGGAACCCGGCACCGCCGCAGCGCCTCGCTCCACCGCGGGGCGACCGTCAGTAGCGATCCGGTGGCCAGGACCGAGAGCAGGAATCCGTAACTCCGCGCGAGCCAGGGGTCGTAGAGCACCAGGACGAGGACGGCGGCGGCCAGCGCGGGGATCAGCGATCTCCGGCGGCCGGTGCCGATCGCGAGCAGCACGACGAACCCGCAGGCCGCGGCGCGCAGCACGCTCGGATCGGGTCGGCAGACGACCACGAAGGCCACGGTCAGTGCCCCCCCGGCCATCGCGGTGGCCCGCAGCGACATGCCGAGCCGGGGCGCGAGCCCGCCCCTCTCCACGTGGTGCGCCCTCCCGGGACGCCCGACGAGCAGCAGCAGGACGATCGAGAGGTTGCTGCCGGAGACCGCCAACAGATGGGTGAGGTCGACCGCTTCGAACGCGTCCCGCAGCTCCGGGGTGATCCTGGAGGTGTCCCCGACGACCAGGCCCGGCAGCAGGGCCCGCGCGTCCGGGTCGAGCCCGTCCGTCGCCCTCCGCAGCCCGGCGCGCAACTCCCCCGCCGTCCGCTGCGGCCGGCTCGGCGGACCCACGACCACCGGCGGTCCCGCCCTGTCGGCCTTCAGCACCGCGGCGAACGGCTCGCCGGAACGCAGCGGTGGCGCGAGCCTGCCGCCGACCCTCAGCCGGGTGGAGGGAAGGAGCCGCAGCCATTCCGCCCGCCCCTCACCCGGCGGCACGATCACCAGGACCGGCGCACGGGTCCGGTCAACCGATCCGTCCGACCGCTCGACCCGAGTCACCTCGCCGTCCAGGACGACCGAGACCGGAGCCATCGCGTTGCCCCGCACCCGGGGCCTGGTGAGCCGTGGATCGGAGGTCACCGTCACCTCCGTCCGTACCCGCGCGTACTCCTCCGCCAGCGCCGGCACGGGCCCCCGCCGCAGATCCGCCGCGTGCAGCCCCGCCGAGGCCGCCCCGGCCGCCGCGCACAGCAGCACCCCGGCGCACGCCGTCGCCCGCAGCCGCCACCCGGGCGAGACCCGCCCCGCCCGCCTTCCATCCACTTGAGGCACCGTGCCCACCACGGACACCGCGTCCACCACGGACACCGCGTCCACCACAGGCACCACGGACGCCACCGGCACCGCAGATACCGTTGGCCGCACGGACTGCACAGGCCGCATGGGCCTCGTTGGCCTCACTGGCCGCACGGGCCTCACTGAATCCCATGGAGCCACCGGCACCACGGACACCTCAGCCGCCCCCTCCGCCGCCCGCCCGACGGCGCTCTCCCCGGAGACGCGCTCCACGCCGCCACCCAGCCGCCGGGCCAATGCCGGCACCAGCAGGACTGCGGCCCCCGCCAGACAGACGGCGACACCCGCCAGCGTCCACCAGCCCGTGGCCCCCACCGCGCAGGCGGCCGCCGCCCAGGCCGCGACCGCGAGCGGGACGAGCCGGAGGTCCACGGGCCCCTCGTCCCCGGGCTCCGTGCCGCGCCTCATGGCCGGACCAGCGGTTCGAGGTCGGCGAACCTGCGCTCGCCGATGCCGTTCACCTCACGCAGCTCCGTGACCGACCGGAATCCGCCGTGCTCGACGCGATGGTCGACGATGTGCCGGGCGAGGACGGGGCCGACGCCGGGAAGGGTGTCCAGCTGCTCCACCGTGGCCGTGTTGAGGCTCAGCGGCATCCCGGGCGCACCGCCGCCCGCGCTCCCGGCACCCGATCCGGCCCCGCCGGACGGCATCCCCGGCAGACCGACGAGCACCTGCTCACCGTCGGACAGGACGCGGGCCCGGTTGAGTCCGGTGAGATCGGCGCCGGGGCGCACCCCACCGGCGGCCCGCAGGGCGTCCGCCACCCGTGAGCCCGCCGGCAGGGTCAGCACTCCGGGCCTGAGCACCTTCCCGCCCACGTCGACGACGACCTTCGCCCCGGAGGCCCCGGAGACCGCAGACGCCCCGGTACCCCCTGCCCCCGACCCCGACCTCGTCCCCGAACCAACCCCAGCCCCGGCCCCGACTCCGGCCCCAGCCCGCAGGCCGGGTACGCCGGCTACTCCCAGCGCCTCGGGTGCCGCCGCCTCACGGGCGGCCCGGACGAGCTCGGGGGCACCCACCGGCTGCGGTCGCCCCGTCCAGAAGTGCGCGCCCGCGAGTCCCGCGGCCACGACGAGGAGCACCGTCAGCGCGGCCAGCGCCCTCGGTTCCAGGCCGCACCTCGTCTGCACCCAGACCGGTGTCCGCTCACGGACGACCTCGGCCAGTCGCGCCCGCAGTCCGGGAGGCGAACCGCGCTCCGGCGCCGCGGGTTCCTCCCGTACCTGCAGGGGCGGCTCCCATGCCTCGGGCTCCACCGGTGGCGCCACCGCCGGGAACATGGCCTCCCCCCGCTGCCGTGCGGCGGCGCCGGACACGGTGGCGACCCGCCTCACCCGGGTGCGCCTCCTGGCCCGGCCCGGGGACGTGCCGCGTCCTCCGGGGCGGCTCCGTCCGTCCGAGCCCGGCGGTCGGCCGGGCCCGCTCGTCGAAGGGCCCGCGGAGCCCGTGGTCCGGGGAGCGGTCGATGCGATGCGTGTGCGAAGAGTCATGCTCGTGACGGTAGGAGTCACGAGCACGCCGTGCGGGGCTCGCCTTCGTTCCGTGGAGAGGGCGGCCGTTGTGGAAAACTCCGTCACTCTCCCGGGGGACGGGCGGTGTCAGCGCGGCGAGACGACCACCGCGAGGAGCCCGGGGCCCGTGTGCGCGCCGATGACCGCGCCGACCTCGCTGACCTGGAGCTCTTCGACTCCCGGTACGCGCTCCCTGAGCCGGTCCGCCAGGGCGGCGGCCCGTTCGGGTGCGGAGAGGTGGTGCACGGCGATGTCGACGGCGCCGGAGCCGGCACGCTCGACGGCGATCTCTTCCAGGCGGGCGATGGCCTTGGAGGCGGTCCGCACCTTCTCCCGGAGCTCGATGCGCCCGCCGTCGAGTTCGAGGAGGGGCTTGACCGCGAGCGCCGAGCCGAGGAGCGCCTGCGCGGTGCCGATGCGCCCGCCCCTGCGCAGATAGTCCAGGGTGTCGACGTAGAAGTAGGCGGAGGTTCCCGCGGCGCGCTTCTCGGCCGCAGCGACCGCTTCGTCGAGCGAGCCGCCCGCCTCGGCGACCTGCGCCGCCGCCAGGGCGCAGAAGCCCAGTGCCATGCCCATCATGCGGGTGTCGACCACCCGCACGGGCAGGGGCGCTTCCTTCGCCGCCAGGACGGCGGCGTCGTAGGTTCCGGAGACCTCGGCGGAGAGGTGGAGCGAGACGACGCCGGTCGCCCCCGCCGCGGCCGCCGCGCGGTACGCGGCGGCGAACACCTCGGGACTCGGGCGCGAGGTGGTGACGGGCCGCCGCTTCTGCAGGGCCTCGGCGAGGGCCACGGCCGAGATCTCGGTGCCCTCCTCGAGGGCCCGGTCGCCGATGACGACGGTCAGCGGGACCGTGGTGATCTCGTGCCGCTCCCTCGTCTGGCGTGGCAGATAGGCCGTGGAATCGGTGACGATCGCGACATGCCGGGACATGAGCGGGAGGTTACCCGCCGGGGCCGCCGCGCGGCAGCCCGACCCCCCTGGGGGGGGGCGTCCTGCCCGTGAGCAGCCGCTCCGTCGGGTGGTGGTCTCCGGGTCAGGTGGTGGTCTCCGGCCGGGCGCTCTTCTCCCAGGGGTAGGCGGTCCGCCGGGGGTCGGGCGCCGTGATCGCGGACGGCTCTGCTCCGGGCACCGTCCCGGGAGCCCCGGCGCGCGCGGCACCGGCACCGGGAGCGGTCCCCTGCGCCGTCTCCGGCGTGGCCTCCGGTCCGGTCCAGTGGCGCAGGGCGCCCGCCTCGACGTCGATCTGCGCGCTGAGCGTCGACAGGTCGTCCTCGGCGAACCTGACGGCCCGGTCCCGGGCCGCGCGCCGCAGCGCGTCGGCCGAGCCGGTGATCCGCTCGGTCCGTGCGGTGAGCTCGGGGAGCTGTCCGGCCACCCAGGCCCGGTCGGGCTCCCGCTCCAGGCGCTTGAGGTCCCCGTCCAGTTCGAGACCGTGTGCGCTGAGCCGGTGGAACAGTTCGAGCGACTCCTTCAGCGAGGCGTCCTCGACGGCGCCGGCCTGTAGCGCCTCCTGGGTGGCCCGCATCGAGGTGCGCAGTGCGAGCCGCAGTCGGGCCAGCTCGCTCGCGACCCCGGCCTGGCCGAAGCTCTTGGCCCGCAGCGTGGTGTCCTCGACCGTGCGCCGGGCCTGGTCGAGGGTGCGGTCGACGCCGCGCTTGGCGGCCTTCGCGACCTTCACGGTGACGAACACCCCGAGTGCCACGAAGGACAAGAAGAGCAGCGCCATGATCGTGATAATCGTGGCTTCCATGTGTGCCCCTCCGGCATCCGTCGAGTCCCCACGACTGTGGTTCTTCCACCGTAAACGGATCGGGCAGGTCGGGGGTTCCAATCGAACCCCCAACCTGCCCGTAGGGGAAACCCCTATGTGCTGCTGATCGCTGCTACGTGCCGCTAGCCGGCGACGATGTTGACCAGCTTCGGCGCGCGCACGATCACCTTGCGGATCTCCGCGCCGCCCAGCGCCGCGACGACGTGGGAGTCGGCCAGGGCCAGCGTCTCCAGCTCCGCGTCGGTGATCGACGGGGAGACCTCCAGGCGGGCCTTGACCTTGCCCTTGATCTGCACGACGCAGGTCACGGTCTCGTCGACGACGTACGCCGGGTCGGCGACCGGGAAGTCCTGGTGGACGACCGAGTCGGTGTGGCCCAGCCTGCGCCACAGCTCCTCGGAGATGTGCGGGGCCAGCGGGGCGACCAGCAGGACCAGCTGCTCGGCGACCGGCCGGGAGATCGCACCGCCGGACTTGGTCAGGTGGTTGTTCAGCTCGGTGATCTTGGCGATGGCGGTGTTGAAGCGCATCGCCGCCATGTCCTGCGAGACACCGTCGATCGCCTTGTGCAGGGCGCGCAGGGTGTCCTCGTCGGGCGCGGTGTCGACGACCGTGACCTCGCCGGTCGACTCGTCGACGATGTTGCGCCACAGGCGCTGCAGGAGCCGGTACTGGCCGATGACCGCGCGCGTGTCCCAGGGGCGGGACACGTCCAGCGGGCCCATCGCCATCTCGTACAGGCGCAGCGTGTCGGCGCCGTACTCGGCGCAGATCTCGTCGGGCGTGACCGCGTTCTTCAGGGACTTGCCCATCTTGCCCAGGACGCGGCTGACCTTCTCGCCCTGGTACCAGAAGCCGCCGTCGCGCTCCTCGACCTCGGCCGCCGGCACGGCGATCCCGCGCGCGTCCCGGTAGACGAAGGCCTGGATCATGCCCTGGTTGTAGAGCTTGTGGAACGGCTCGGCCGACGAGACGTGGCCCAGGTCGAAGAGCATCTTCGACCAGAAGCGCGCGTACAGCAGGTGCAGCACGGCGTGCTCGGCGCCGCCGACGTACAGGTCGACGCCACCGGTCGGCATGCCCTCGCGCGGGCCCATCCAGTACTGCTCGACCTCGGGGTCGACCAGCTTCTCGGAGTTGCGCGGGTCCAGGTAGCGCAGCTCGTACCAGCAGGAGCCGGCCCAGTTGGGCATGGTGTTGGTCTCGCGGCGGTAGCGGCGCGGACCGGCGCCGTCGCCCAGGTCCAGGGTGACGTTGACCCAGTCCTCGTTGCGGGACAGCGGGGTCTCGGGCCGGGTGTCGGCGTCGTCCGGGTCGAAGGTGCGCGGCGAGTAGTCCTCGACCTCCGGCAGCTCCAGCGGCAGCATCGACTCGGGCAGCGAGTGGGCGACGCCGTCCTCGTCGTAGACGATCGGGAAGGGCTCGCCCCAGTACCGCTGGCGGCTGAACAGCCAGTCGCGCAGCCGGAAGTTGACGGTGCCCTCGCCGATGCCGCGGTCGGCGAGCCAGGCGGTGATCTTCGCCTTGGCGTCGACGACGCCCAGGCCGTCCAGGGAGATGGCGTCGTTGGCGGAGTTGACCAGCTTCGCCTCGTAGGAGGCGAAGGCGTCGTCCCAGGTCGACGGGTCGGTGCCGCGGTCGTCGCTCGGCTCGACGACGCAGCGCATCGGCAGCTCGAAGGCGCGCGCGAAGGCGAAGTCGCGGGTGTCGTGCGCCGGGACGGCCATGATGGCGCCGGTGCCGTAGCCCATCAGGACGTAGTCGGCGATGAAGACGGGGACCTGCTCGCCGCTGACCGGGTTGGTCGCGTACGCGCCGGTGAAGACGCCGGTCTTGTCCTTGGCCTCGGCCTGGCGCTCGACGTCGGACTTGGAGGCGGCCTGCTTGCGGTAGGCGTCGACGGCCTCGGACGGGGTGGCGTGCCCGCCGGTCCACACGTCGTGGGTGCCCTCGGGCCAGACGGCCGGGACGATCTTCTCGATCAGGTCGTGCTCGGGCGCCAGGACCATGTAGGTGGCGCCGAACAGCGTGTCCTGACGGGTGGTGAAGACGGTGATCGCACCGGTGTCGCCGACCTGGAAGTCGACGCGGGCACCCTCGGAGCGGCCGATCCAGTTCCGCTGCTGCAGCTTGATGGCCTCGGGCCAGTCCAGCCCGTCCAGGTCGTCCAGCAGGCGGTCCGCGTAGGCGGTGATCCGCATGTTCCACTGGCGCAGCTTGGACTTGAAGACGGGGAAGTTGCCGCGCTCGGAACGTCCGTCGGCGGTGACCTCCTCGTTGGCGAGGACGGTGCCCAGGCCGGGACACCAGTTGACGGGCGCCTCGGACGCGTACGCCAGGCGGTACTCGCCCAGGACGTCGGAGCGCTCGGCGGCGGTCAGCTCGCTCCACGCGCGCGTGGAGCCGGGGATCTCACGCGTGCCGTTCTCGAACTGCTCGATCAGCTCGGCGATCGGACGGGCCTTGCGGGCCTCGTCGTCGTACCAGGAGTTGAAGATCTGCAGGAAGATCCACTGGGTCCACTTGTAGTACTCCGGGTCGATCGTGGCGAACGACCGGCGCTTGTCGTGGCCCAGGCCCAGCCGGCGCAGCTGGACCTTCATGTTCTCCATGTTGGCCTCGGTGGACACACGCGGGTGCGTGCCCGTCTGCACGGCGTACTGCTCGGCCGGCAGACCGAAGGCGTCGAAGCCCAGGGTGTGCAGCACGTTGTGCCCCGTCATGCGCGCGTGGCGGGCGAAGACGTCCGTCGCGATGTAGCCGAGCGGGTGGCCGACGTGCAGACCCGCACCCGAGGGGTACGGGAACATGTCCATGATGAACTTCTTGGGCCGGGCGGCGACCGCGGGGTCGCCCGCCAGGTCACCGGTGGGGTTCGGCGCCTCGTAGGTGCCCTCGGCGTCCCAGAAGTCCTGCCAGCGTGCCTCGATGTCGGCGGCCATGGCTGCCGTGTAGCGATGCGGGGCCGCCGTCTCGGCGGCCGTATTGATCTCGGTCATGGTCCTTGAAGCTCCATCGATCGTCTCTGCCCACGGCCACTGGCTGCCGAAATGAAAAATCCCCTCGCACAGGAGGGGATGCCGCGCCGACTCCGACGGATTGTCTGTCGTCCGCCGGGACTGGTCAGCGCGGCTCGGTAAGCAGGAGGCGTACGGCACGCATGGCGCCAGGGTACCGCAGGGCTCGCACGGGCCGCACCGGCGTTCCAGGGATGCCGCGAGAGATCGGGGGCGAAGGAGAAGCAAGGTGACGACAAAGAAGCGGGCCACCCTGTTCGGGTGGCCCGCTTTCTCTTCTGTGGAGCTAAGGAGAATTGAACTCCTGACCTCCTGCATGCCATGCAGGCGCTCT